>JAZUNC010000025.1:0-3820 GCA_045603945.1 Acutalibacteraceae bacterium
CCTACGGCAGATATGTTGAGATTTCCTCCTGCTCTAACTTTGAGGATTATCAGGCACGCCGCGGCTCTATCCGCTTTAAGAAAACTCCTAAGGACAAGGCTCAGTTTGTTCATACCCTTAACGGCTCGGGTGTTGCAGTGGGCAGAACAGTTGCCGCAATACTCGAAAACTTCCAAAACGCCGACGGCAGTGTTACCGTACCCGAGGCACTTCGTAAATATATGGGAACAGATATTATAAAATAAAATCAAACACCACAGATTCAGTCGAATCTGTGGTGTTTTTTAGTTAGGTTATTTTTTTGCTCGATAGCTTGAGGGGGTCTGTCCTGTAGACTGCTTAAAGCATCTTCCAAAGTAAAGGGGGTCTTTAAAGCCGATTACGCTGGAAATTTCCTTCACCGAAAGGGTTGTGGTTGTAAGAAGGTTTTTAGCAATGTTTATACGCTGAAGCTGTTTGTATTCCATAGGCGAAAAGCCTGTGACCTTGGTGAAAAGATGGGTAAAGTAGGAGGTGGAAAGATTACACATCTTTGCGTATTCGTCCACATTTATTTTACTTGTACAGTCTGAATTTATAGAGTTCAGCGCAGGGGCAATTTTGTCGTAGCCCTTGGTCTGGTCTTGCGGAAGCACGTGTATCGCCAGACGGGACATAACACCCAAAGCAGACACGAATAAAGCTGTGCTGATAATAGCAGAGTTTGGCTCGTTGCTTGTAAGCTCGCTTAAAAGTCTTTCAAGCATGGAAGTTATTTCCGTATCGTGACCGATAAAATAATTTTCCTTTGATGTAAGGTTAAATTTCGAAAGAATATCTGTAGCAAATTTACCGTTAAAAGAAATCCAATAATATTCGCAGCCCCCTTGAAGTGAGGGTGTAAAGAATTTGGTTTCGTGGGGTCGGCAGATAAGAAAATCGCCAGAGTGGAGCTGTTGCAAGTGGTTGCCGAGGGTCAGCTCGCCCGAGCCTTTCCTCATATAAATTAATATGTAATCTAGGGTTTCGAACTGTCGAGGATTGTTGCTTTTATCAAACCCGCCCGAGGTAAGCTCGAAAAGCTGTGACATATCGGTAGATATTGATGAAATAATGTGCTCTTGAAGTACTATACTAACACCTCCAACCGACAAATTTACCAAATAATTATAGCATATTTAGGTTAAAAGGACAAGAATTATTTTAATATCATACAAAAAGGGGCGGCCATTCGTCGCCCCTACTGGCTACATAATATTTAAAATATCCCTTTGTAAGGAAAGCTACCGCATAAGCAAGCACACCTGCTACCGTGGGAGAGCTGACCCAAGCAATGGCAATACGTTTAAAGACACCGAAATTGACGTGCTTTATGCCTCTGGTAAGTCCTGCACCAATCACAGCGCCTACAACTGCCTGAGAGGTAGATACAGGTATTCCCATAAGACTACCCATTATTACAACAGTGAGAGCCATAGCGATAATTACAAGGAAGCCCTCCATCTGTGTGATTTGGGCAATGCTTCCTCCTACCGTCATCATAACTCGTTTAGAGTATGTAAGAACACCGATTGCAATGGCAATTCCGCCGATTCCCGCGGTTATTGTGGGATTGGTAAGCAGATTTGCTGCGACCCCTGTGTCTTGATAGGCAGAATCGAAGTAAAGGGCGGTAACGTTTGCAGAGGAATTGATTCCGATACTGAGAGAACCGAAAATTCCTGCAATGATGTAACCTGTTTTTATAAGCATATCGTAGCTGCCTAAGGTAGAAAGCTTCCGTTCTAAAAACCGACCGACGGTTTTTACAAGAATAAAGGAGATAATTCCTGCCCCTAATGGGTTAAGCACCCAAGTCGAGGCGAATTTTCCTATTTGCGGAAGGTTAATAGCAAGTATTTCGGGGTTTGAATAGTCGGCATAGAAAAGACCCCAACCGATGATAGCACCTGTGATAGACTGGTTGGCAGATACGGGGAATTTCAGATAGCTCATACCAAATACAGTAAGTGCGGCACACAGGAAGATAATGGCGGCTTTAATAGCCGACTTAAGACGAAGGTCAGCTATAGTACCTGCATCAATGGCATCATAAACCCTATCGGTTGAAGCAATTACCTCATTGCTTGTGGCAAGCTCTGCAACCTTATCGATATTATTCGCACCGCCTGCAAAAGCACCTATAACCACACATACTGCAATAATTATAACTGCGGTGCGGTATTTTATAACACGGGTAGCAACCGCCGTGCCGAATGCGTTGGCGGCATCGTTGGTACCCAGCGACCAGCCCATAAACAGACCAGCGGCAAGTAATAAGTATATCATTTCAGTTTACGCCTTCCTTGTTATAAGCATAATCTGAATTTTGTCGGCAATGTCTTCAATGGTGTCCGAAATATCGCACAGCATCTCAACATACTCAGCCAGCTGCACACGGTGAGCCAAATCTAAATCCAGTGCATATACCTGCTCGTAAAGCTTACGCTCTATTTTATCTACATGGGTTTCGTGACGGCGTATTTCGTCAAGAATGGAGTGATCTTTAAGCATTTCACCGAAGTTGGAGAAAAGGCGGGTAATGCTCTTCTCTAAAAGCTCAAACTGAGTGTGGGTAACCGAGATTATCTCAAGGAAATCTGCGGTGTATTCCTGGGGGAAACGGAACCGCTGTAAAACCACGCGGTTTGCAACACTCTCGCATATGTTTGCTACGCGGTCGCAGCTTGTCGCAATCGAGATTATATCTGCACGGGTAGAGGGAAGATATGCGTGACTTGAAAGAGAGTCAATCATCTTTCTAAGCGAAATGTCAGCATTTGCTTCGGCCTCACTTACATTTATAGAGAGGGAGTGCAGGGTTTCTAAAACTGTTTCGGGTGTGCAAGCAGCACGCATAAAGCTTTCGAAATAAAGAAGACAGCTCTCCACATCTTTTATCTGCTCCATAATAAGCAGATGAACGGCATTGGCATTTTTGCTTTTTAAAAACATTATCATTACCCCTTATATTGTTTATTATTAATAAATTATAATATAGGTATAATAATAAGTCAATAAAAATTTACCAAAAACAGGGGGTATATCTTAATAAGACTACCGCGAAGATTTGTTAGGGTTTTGCAGGCTTTCAAGCAGAATACCGCTACCTAATTTAAAGCCGTATATAAAGAATTCCTTTTGTATAAGGTCTTCCTGTAGATTTCGGAGCTCTATTATCTCCTCGTAGATACTTCTTTCGGTTTTGTTAATGCTTTTAAGTAGCTTGTCCTCAGCTTCAATAATATCGTTGGTCATTCGGCCGTACTCGGCGCCTCTACATAAACAGCTTTCGCAAGGGTCAAGTCTTCCGTAATATAATTCTTCAAGTATTGACATAAAAACCTCCTAAGGATTGATAGAAGCAATATTAACACAAATTCGTGTTATTGTCAACACAAATTTGTGCTTTGTGATAGAATTGTTTCAAGGAGTGATGGCGATGAAATATGAATATCCGAGAATTAGAGATTTAAGGGAAGATAAAGATATGTCACAGGCTCAAATGGCACAGTTCCTTAACACCTATACCACACAATACCGTAGGTGGGAAACAGGAGAAAGTGAAGTGCCTGCACATATAGTGGTTACATTGTGTAAGTTTTACGGCGTTTCTGCCGACTATATTCTCGGCTTGCCTAAAGGACTTAAGCATCCCGATAGATAGCGGAGAGGTTTTCGGATTTGTGTTGCTAAAATCCGCATAGTATGATAAAATTACAAATTAGATTGTTTTAAGAGGTGAATTTTTTGGCAGAGAAGACTGTTGCCGCAATTTCAACCCCTGCAGGGGAGGGCGGTA
>JAZUNC010000026.1:0-12043 GCA_045603945.1 Acutalibacteraceae bacterium
TCCGTCAAGGTGGTCTATCTCATGGCAGAGCGCCCTTGCAAGAAGACCCTCACCCGTTATAGTAAAGGTTTTGCCGTGTCTGTCCTGAGCACGGACAGTTACCTTTTGGGGACGGCGGACAGTTCCGTATTCTCCGGGGAAGGAGAGGCATCCCTCCTGATCTATCTGCTCTCCCTCTGTATTCTCGATAACGGGGTTTACAAGCTCGATTATACCCTCGCCTACATCGATAACACAATATCTTCTGAGCATACCTATCTGTGGTGCAGCAAGTCCTACTCCGTCGGCGGCATACATAGTTTCTGCCATATCGTCGAGAACGGTTGCAAGCCTATCGTCAAAGGTCATTTGAGTTCTGCACACCTTACGCAGTATGTCATCACCGTGTTTTACTATATTGCGAATTGCCATTAATTTTCATCCTTTATATTATGGTTTCGGGGTTAATATCCACCGAAACAGTAGTATCTCGTTCACATTTCACCGAAGTAGCTTTACGAAGCAGCTCGCGGAAACGCTTATTGTTTTTTGCTTTTATAAGTAAGCGGTATCTGTATTTATTATTCACCTTAGGCATAGCTGCAGGGGACGGTCCGAGTATTTTCACCTTGACATCGCTGTACTCTGACTTTAAACCCTCGGTTAGCATCTTGAAAACCTGTGAAACTGTTTTTTCAGCATCATCTCTGTTTGAAGCCTGCACCGAAACCTGTGCTATATCACAGTAGGGTGGATATGTCATCATTTTACGAACAGCTATTTCCTGACTGTAAAAGGTGTCGTAATCCTGAGAGGCGGCAAGCCTTATAAGGTTGCTTTCAGGGTCGGTGGTTTGTATAATTGCCACGCCCTTGTCCTGACCTCTTCCCGCTCTGCCGAATACCTGAGTAAGTAGAGAAAACGACCTTTCAAAGCTTCTGTAGTCACTGCTGTTTGTAGTGCTGTCGGCTCCTATAACCCCTACCACGGTAACATTCGGGAAGTTAAGCCCCTTAGCTACCATTTGGGTGCCGAGCATTATGTTATATTTTCCTGATGCAAAATCATTTAGATAGGCTGAATAGGAATCTTTAGAGGTCGTGCTGTCGGCATCCATTCTGAGCACTTTAGCATCAGGGAAGGTGGCCTTAAGCTCTTCCTCGATTTTTTGGGTGCCTATACCCATAAAACGAAGGTCAGTATTTACGCATATAGGGCACTTTTTGCCTACCTCTTTGCTGTAGCCGCAGTAGTGGCACATCAGTCGGCGGTTTGCCGAATGATATGTCATAGAAACACTACAACTTTTGCAGGTCGCCACATATCCGCAGGTGGGACAGGAAATATAGGTGTTATGTCCTCGGCGGTTTAAAAGAACTATAGACTGCTTGCCCTGCTCTAAAGCATCATTTATTGCAAGCTTAAGCTCACGGGACAGAGGCCCTGCATTACCCTCACGAAGCTCGGTACGCATATCAACCGTTTTTACCTCGGGCAACTCTGCACTACCGTAGCGGTGTGCTATGGTGCAAAGACTGTATTTACCCAGCTTTGCCGCGGTATAGCTTTCTATCGAGGGTGTGGCAGATGCCAGAACAAGCAAAGCGTTGTTATAAGCCACCCTGAACTTAGCAAGGTCACGGGCGTGAAAACGGGGTGATTTTTCGGATTTATAGGTATGCTCCTGTTCTTCATCAATTATAATAAGAGAAAGATTTTTTACAGGAGCAAATATTGCCGAGCGTGTACCGATAGCCACAATAGCTTCTCCTCTGCTTACCCGCTTCCACTCGTCCATACGCTGTCCGAGGGACATTGCCGAATGGAAAAGTGCAACCTTATTTCCGTAACGGTTTCCAAAAACGGCTACGGTTTGGGGGGTGAGAGAGATTTCGGGCACCATTATTATTGTACCCTTGTTTTCCTTAACAGCTTTATCCACCAGCTTTAAAAAAACGCTGGTTTTTCCGCTTCCCGTAACACCGTAAAGCAAAGCCGCCTCACCTTTATCCGAGCTATAAAGCTGCGAAAGACTGTCAAAGGCTTGCTGCTGTTCAGCGGTAAGTGTTATTTCGGAAATTTCTGCATCCTTTACAGGTTTAATAGGACTTCGATAAACCTCTTTTTCGAATATTTCAATTATACCCTTTTTAGCAAGGGTGTTAATCACCGAGGGCGAAACACCTGTAAAATAGACTATTTCTTTAACCGATGCCATACCGAAATCCCCGATAAGCTCGGCTATTTCACGCTGACGCGTAGTAAGCTTATGCAGACCGAGCTCCTCTATAGGAATTATCAGTCTAGCAGATTTAAGGGTAGAATCGCCCATTCGCCTTATTGCCATCGAATCTCTTGCAAGCTGTCCCGATTTTATTAGAGAATTTATCCTGTTATCGGTAAGCGTATCAAAGGTATCGAGCAAGAGCTGACGCGGTGCGGATTGGTGCTCTTTAAAGAAATCCTCCAAAAAGTAATACTGCTTGTCAAAGGGCTGTTCGCCTTTAACGAACACCTCCCTGACGGTAAAGCTGATGCCTGCAGGAAGCACCGACTTAACTGCATCAAAATATGTGCAGAAGCAGTGCTCGTGCATCCATTTGCACATACTTAGCATTTCATCAGAAAGAATGGGAGTTTCGTCTATTACGCGGTCAATCTGCTTGTAGGCAACATCCTCCTGCGTATCATAGACCTCCAGCACCATTCCCTGACGGTGGGTATTTCCTTTACCGAAGGGCACTACCACACGGCAACCCTGCCGCACGGTATCTTTTAAAGAATCGGATACGGCATAGCTGTAGGGCTTATCAAAGGAAAAGGCTGTCTGCTCTAAAATAATCTCTGCAACACGCATACCTTTCCCTCCTCATTTTTACCTTCTAGTCTTTATTATTTAATTTCCTCAGCCATCTTATTGATAGCGATAGTAACGGGCTTTTCGATAATTATCTCGCCCTTTTGCTCTGCCTCGTCAGAAATAGCACGGGCATTTTTTGCGATTTCGTTAACCAGTCTATAGCGGTTGTCACAGTTGTTGATAAGCTTTCCGATTGCGGGATTTAACATTTTTTAAGCACCTCATCAATTAAATAGTTTTGTCTTTCTATATTTAGTCTGTCGGCTTTTATAATACCAATAAAATCATCGACAGCCTCTTCCAAATCGTCATTAACAACGATATAGTCGTAATTTTTAGCACAGGAAATTTCTTTAAGTGCCTCTTGCATACGCTGCTCTATCACCTCTTCAGAGTCGGTTCCTCGACCTGTAAGGCGTGCCTTTAAAACCTCAAAGGAGGGTGGCATTATAAAGATTGAAAGGGCGGAGTCAACACGCTTTTTTATATTTGACTGTCCGTTAACATCCACCTCTATTATTATTTCGCCGCCATTTTCTATTACATCATCTACGGGGGCTTTGGGAGTTCCGTAATAATTACCTACATAACTATTATACTCCAAAAGTGCATCGTTTTTAATCATTTCCTCGAAGTATTCACGGGTAACGAAATTATACTTTTCACCCTCTACCTCGCCCTCACGCATAGGTCGGGTGATGCTTGAAATAGAAAATTTAATTTCGGGCATGCGGGCAAGCACCTTTTTAAGTATGGTATCTTTGCCCGAGCCTGACGGGCCCGAAACGATAACAAGACGTCCTTTACTCATTGGTTTCCTCCTCGACAGCCTCGTATTCGTCGTCATCCTCAACACGGTTAGCCACCGTTTCAGGATAGAGATATGTAAGCACTATAAGATCGCTGTCGGTAATAATTACAGCACGGGTGCGTCTGCCGTGGGTTGCATCTATAAGCGTGCCCTTTTCTTTCGACTCCTGCACAAGACGCTTTATGGGGGCAGACTCGGGACTGACGATAGCAATTATTCTATCGACAGACACCATATTACCAAAGCCTATATTAATAAGTTTCATATTATATATTCACCTACTCGATATTCTGGATCTGTTCGCGAATCTTTTCGATTTCGGATTTAATATCAACAACAGCCTGCGCTATTGCAATATCCTGTGCCTTAGAGCCAATGGTGTTGGTTTCGCGGTTCATTTCCTGAACAATGAAATCGAGCTTTCTGCCTATGGCTCCGCCCTTTTCAAGCATATCGCAAAGCTGTGCCATATGGCTGCGAAGTCTTACGGTTTCCTCTGCCACCGCTACCTTATCAGCGTAAACGGCAGTTTCGGTAATAACTCGTGATTCGTCATAAGCCGCACCGTCTAAAAGCTCTTTAATTCTATTTTCAAGTCTTACCCTGTAAGCTTCAACGGTTTCGGGAGATTTTTCTTCAATAAAGGCTACCTTTTCGAGAATAGTATTCACGCGGTTTTTAACATCCTCGTGAAGCTTTTCGCCCTCGGTCTCACGCATAGCTATAAATTTATCTATCGCCTCGCCTGCCACCGAAAGTGCGGCGGCGGTTACAGCCTCTTCATCAATTTCGGTTTTTACTACCTTGAACATTTCGGAATTTCCGATAAAATCAGCGGCGGTTACATTATTTTCCACACCGTAATTCTCGCTAAGCTCCTTTAAAGCCTTTATATATGCATCGGCATAAGGTTTATTCAGCTCTACGGTTATTTCATCGTCCACACCCGAGTCGATGGTGACATACATCTCAACCTTTCCGCGGGAGACACGCTCTGCGGTAAAGGACTTAAGCTTATCCTCAAGGAAAAGATAGCCTCTGGGCAAGCGGCAATTAAACTCGAAATAACGGGAGTTAACCGATTTGAGCTCTACAGTAAACTGCAATCCCTCAGCAGAGCCTTGTCCTCTGCCGAAGCCTGTCATACTTCTTACCATAAAAACACCTCTAAAAACCAAATGGTTATTTGATAGCCATTTTAATTCATTATATTTTACCAAAGAATAGGCGGTTTTGTCAACCTTATGGGGTGTTTTTGTAACTCTTTTTTAACTATTGAGCGAAAAAAGGGGCTGTCCCACTAACTGCATAGTTTTCATAAATATTTAAAGACATACTGTAGGGGCGACTATCAGTCGCCCGCGGGCGGCCAATGACCGCCCCTACGAATCGTTGCCCAAATTATTTATGCAAAAACGCTTAGTGAGACAGCCCAGTATTTCTACTCTGCCGAGTAGACCGTCATTCCTACTCCGCAGTCATGAACTAATATATCGTCAGGCATACGGGAGAATTTTGCGGTTACATAAAAATCTCCTGCGGCACCTGAAATATTCATAATCTGAATAAAATACACCACCCAAAACCAGCTTTCGGGTACAAGCAGATTTATTACCGCGATAACAACTCCCCAAAGCACCACAGGTGCCAAGGCAATGGTTATGTAGCCTTTTTTATCGTAAAAATCGTCACTGCCTGCAAAGGCATACAGCCCTGTAAAGCCGTATTTAACCTTTTCGGTTCCCATTATCCTCATGGTTATTCCGTGTACCAGCTCATGAAGAAAAATATATACCACCAGTGATACAAGCAAAACGGCAAAACGAATGAAATAAGCAAGCATACCCTCGCTCATATCAAAAAGCTTGGTGAAAGGAATGTAAAAATGCATAGGTACTGCTAATACCAAAGTGATGACTATCGCCAACACATTTACAAGCACCGACAGCTTTTTATTCTTTTGAAGGTCAACCGAAAATATTTGCTTATAGCCTTCGGGTAGATTTTTTACAGCTTTCATATCCTATCCTCCTTTACTGTTAATTATATCACAGATTTTAGTTTTTGCACTATAAAATTCAATCCCCTGATATTCTAAGCGAATAACAGAGGATGTTTTGTTTTACAAATCTTCTAAATCGGCAGCCGAGGTGTTATTCTCGAGATTATCCCTCGCAAGGTCGTTGTCTATTATACCGTAAGCTTTAGATATAGGCTTTTCCATTTTATTGGAACGGTTATGATAGACCTTTTGGGACGGAGCCGATGTATTTGGAATTATAGGATTTGCATGCACCTTGCCGCTTTTTGCCTTTCCCTGAATCTCGGGTACAGGAGGAGCATCGTTTTTAGGCTTTGTATGTGTTCGGTCTATTCGCTTCATTCCCTGCTTTGACATAAAAAATCACCTCAAAAGTAGTGTTTGCAAAGCATCGAATGGTATGTACTGTGAAATATTAGAAAAGGCTCCGATAAAATCGGAGCCTTTCTGAAAACTTAATTTTGTTTAATTTCTTCGATATTTGTAAATTCCATCCTCAATTTTATCGAATAAATTATTCTTTTGGTCTACTGATCGAAACCATTAGTGGAAAGCCGAGAGGTTTAGGCTATTTTAACTGTTTTTATTTGAAATACTCTTTTGTGAAAACATCAAGGTTATAAAAGTAAAAACATATGTGGAAAATTCTGCTAACATATTGTAAACACTGTTACCGAGGCTTAACAAACTGATATGCGAGAAGAAATCATTTCCCATATTTTGAACTGCAGCAATCATTTGAATATACCCTAAAATGTTAAATAATGCAACTAAAACGAAAAGAACACCGATTATTGATAAAAACACTTTGTTAATATATATTTTTGAGCCGAATATCCAGTAATTTGCCCAAAGAATAACCGCAAAGATAAGCAAAGGTCTAATTATTTCATACGCTAATGCAAAAACCTCATTAAACAAAAACATAGGAATAATCTGCTCAAATACTCCAAAGGCTACTGCAACACAAATTGATTTTATAATCGATTTTGACGTGATATTTGGTTTTAAAACAATCAAAAAACACGCAAATAAGGAAATATAAAAAACAAAACTTGTTATTATGTAAGCCAAAGGTTGAAAGAAGGATAAAATTGAAATTGCAGTCATTCTTAACGGGAATTCAATTAGGAAAGAAACTGCTAAAATTATCATAATTAAGATTTGTTTTGATTTATTAGAATTCATAAAATCACCGCCTTGAGTTTATTATAGCATATCGTCGGTGTGGGTGCAAGATATAATGATACATCGCCTACGGCGAAATGATACATTTGCTTAGCAAACATAACCCAAAAAACCTCTTTACTTTTGTAAAGAGGTTTTTCTGTCTTCCGGTCATAAAAACTGATATAAAACCGTTAGATATTAAATATTTAATCCTTAGAATAACCTATATTCTTTTCTTTTGAGGGATCAAAAGAAAGATTGCAAATCGATGCAACCAAAGCATAAATGCCAAAAGTCACTATCGTAAGGAAAAAGTATGCCGCTGTTCTGCAGGTGTAACCTTCCGGTTTTAAGTCTGAATGGTTGATAATAATACTACCTATCCATCCCAAGAAAAACGTCAACAGAAAACGCACAAGATTTTTATTTCCCATTTTTTACTTCTCCTTTCATCAATAATCAGCAAAATGTCGCATAAAATTCGTCATTTCGGCAATCCTATTTTATACTACTTTATCCTACTTGTCAATATTTTTTCGCATTTTATCTTATAATTATTTTAAGAGGTGATGAAATTGAAACCCTTAAAAGAAAAAATAAGCATAACTATTGATAATGACATTTTAGCAAAATTAAAAGAAAAAGCCGAATACGATGACCGTTCCCTTTCGCAATATATAAACATTATCTTAAAACAACACATAAAAAATATTGAAAATGAAAAGAAAAGCACTTCGTGACGAAGTGCTTTTGTTTTGGGTGTTTTGAATTTAATGTCACAAATTGAATGTATCTGAAAACCTAATTTTCTTTAATATTAATTTATTTTTTCTATTCTAGATAATTAAATTTACAGCTTGGGCATTTTGGATAGTCAATATCATGAGATTTACCGCATTTTGGACAAGTTCGTTGCAAAATTTCATCTTCTTCCGTTTCATGAGCAACCTCATTTTCGAGTGCTGCTTTTTCTCTATAATATCGCTTTGCTTTCCTAAGATAACCAAAAGCGAGAAATAGGAAAAACAATGATATTCCTAACATTATGATTGAAACGATAATTTTATTTGCCATATGGGATTCAATTAATCCAAATGAGGTAATATGTATGTCAGAAAAGAATAGAAACAATCCAAACGCCAAAAAAATGGCGGTTGCAAAAAAGCACAATACGGCTAAAGGTGTCGCATTTCCAGGTGCAGACACTGTAGGAGGTGCTTTGCCTGTCCCAACATAATGTCCAGGATTATACATATTATTTTGAAAATCAACAACATCTTTTAAGGAATCATATTCTTGTTCAAAATCCTTATTGTTCTCGTTCATATCATCAGCGACCTTTAGGTGTATTATAACATAAAAGTGGTTGAGGCACAAGATATAATGATGTATTCGGCTACGCTGAAAATGATGAGATGTTTGCCAATATAATTAGCAAAACGACATCATTAGGCGAAGCCATCATCACTAGCGTAAGCGGCGTCATTTGCCGTAAGGCAAACATCATTGAAAAAACTCCTTGAGATTTCTCAAGGAGTTTTTTCTGGGACCGACACTCAAAATGGAACCAGTCTTAAAAACCTGATTTTCTACAATTTTTTATTTAAGATTTAATAACTCATATACTTTTTGTGCTGTATTGTAGAAAAAATAAAGGTCGATTTGTTTCTCTCCATCATTTAAGTTAATTCCTTTTGTTACAAAAGAAATTTTAGAAGCGATCGTATTATCAATTTTATACTTTGCAACAGTTATGAAAAGATATTTAACAATATATTCTGTCTCAGTTATAATCAATGTTCCGCCATTCGTCGGCATCAGTGCATTACTTTTGTGATAACTTGTAACTTTGAATTTTTTCATCTCATCACCGCCTTATGTGTATTATAGCATAAATTAAAAACTAAACAATACAAATCATTATATATCATCATTACGAAAGCTTTTTATGCAGCCTGTTGCCGATGATATTCCATTGCTTTTGCAATTGATGAAAGAACCAGTTAAAAACCCAAAATTTATATCGTATCTATTCTAAAGAAAAATGATATTCTATAAATTCAAGCATTTTATCGTTTCTATCTTCATCCACTCTACAAATATAATCAAGGTCTGGAGCATATATCCACAAATATGCAATTTCAAACTTATCGTCGGAAACGCCGACCATTCCAAAGTTTTTAGGATAAACGGTTTTATCAAATACTGCTATTTTAAAATTAAATCCCGCTGCCGAAAATTCTTCAACAGGAATCGTATAGTTGGTATCGTCCCAATCAGTTTTTTGCGGTTCATCAAGATATGCATATGCACTTTTTAGACGTTCTTTTTCTTTAAAAAACATTTCTTCTTCATACTTTGCAACCAACTGCATAGAGTATTCGGAGAAAATCGTACTATCCTTTCTCGAAAAATATTCTATTTTTTTATAATCGCCTATAGCCTCCAAATTTGGCATAAACGAACTCGCTTTATATTTTTTGACATCAGTAACATAATTGTTTATTTCGTTGTTAGCTTCAACGCAAGAAGAAAGCATTAGCATCACAATCATAACGCTTATTATTGCAATAAATTTTTTCATACAATCACCTTTTTGGGTGTTTTACATTTAATGACACAAATTGAATGTATCTGAAAACCTGATTTCCCTTAAATTTATGTAGATTTTTTCTTTTTAATAAATAGAACAAACGATTCTAACAACCAAAATAAAAAAGTTGTTAAAAAACCGATTTGTACTGCTAATAATATATCATAAATAGAAATAGACATCGGTGGTGGAGAATTAGAAACCAGATATTGCGGGTCATACACATCCATTGATAAACCAAAATAAGCAATTCTATTTGTATATATACTAAAAACCGAAACTATACTAGCCAATGACACACTAACAGAATAAAATATTTTTCGTTTCTTCAAAAAAACAATAAAATGACATAATAAAGCAAAAATCAAAATAACAACCAGTGAAATGATTGCAGGAACGAAATATGTATTAAAAAGCGCATCCCAAAACAGTCCGTCATTTAAAATGAATTTTAAATATTGTGAATTGCTAACAAATGCAGTACCTGTTTGCTTTGAAACAAATAAAACTATTGGTAAAACAGTTAAGATTATTAATGGTATTAACAAAAGCAAAAATTCCTTTAATTTTTTCATATCATCACCGACCTTTAGGTGTATTATAGCATAAAAGCGGTTGAGGCACAAGATATAATGGTGTATTCGGCTACGCTGAAAATGATGCGATGTTTGCCAATATAATTAGCGAAGCGACATCATTAGGCGCAGCCATCATCATTAGCGTAGGCGGCATCATTTGCCGTAAGGCAAACATCATTGAAAAAACTCCTTGAGAAAATCTCAAGGAGTTTTTTCTGGGTAGTTTGAACTTAGTGACACGAATCAAATGTGCCTAAAAACCTAATTTTCTTGCAATTGTTATATTTAATATCGTATTAATTATTCAAAAAAATACTTTCCTAAAATTTGCGAGTATTTATCTGGGATAGAATGGCAACCTACCATATACGGTTTTGGAGAGCCGTATTCATTATTTTGGTCAGATGGAATATATGTGGTTATAACCCATTTACCATTAATTTTACCTAACCACCCCTTATTCACCGTTGCCACAGGACAATCTTCATATGCAAAATATAAAGATTTCATACGTTGATTATCATTAAGAATAAAAATTGATTCCGTCTCATAATCGAATGAGGTTGTTTTAGTAACATCAATTTCTGTTAAAGCTTCTATAAAGTCTTTATCTTTAATGTACTCACCATCCCAACAAACAGATGTGATTTTACCATTTGTAGGAATAGTATAATCGTCAGAAACATATAAATATTGGTCTAAAAAAGAACGTGCAACAACAAAAGTATGTGATGGATCTTCTTTAACTTCGTTGATTTTCCAACTGCCGTCATCACTTTTGGCGATTGTTCTCCCCTCTGTATATTCGCCGCTAATTGATGAGTAATTCTTATCATTCCAAACCATACCCTCAAATCCAACATTTGCCGACCGATCAAATACAAAAGCACCGCTGTTCCATAACAACAAAAAAATTCCAATTACTATTACAAAAAATACACATAAGCATATAATTGAGAGTTTCGACAATTTATATTTCATATAATCACCGACCTTGCGTGTATTATATAAGGTTTAGATACAACTAATTTTATTTACAATAATTCTATTTCATAAGACGCATTGAACTTTTCGTGAGGATTAAGGTTAATGATATAATCCTTATTTGAAAGTTCTCCTTCAAAGTCGTTACGGTCGCATCTTCCGTACCATGGCTCTATGCATACAAAAGGAGCCCTCTTTTTGGCAGGAGACCACAAGCCGAAAAGTTCTGTATCGAATATAACTTTAAGATAAGCTGATTTGTTTTTATCACAAATAGTTACTTCTTTTGCCTGACTGTTTTCAATTATCAAAGCATCATTATCAAACATATCATCTGTTATTTTCACATATCCGTCATTCATTAAGGTATGCACACTGTTTTTATCGTAAAGACCCTTTTCGTCAATAAGATTATACACAATGTCGTTATTGGTATCAAATTTAAAAAAGTTGTCCCCTTCTTTTAAATTAAAGGCAGGATGTGCGCCTATTGAAAAGCTCATGACCTTATCGTTTTTATTTTTCACTGTCCAGTCAATTTTAATTATATTGTTTATTAAAGTGTATTTGATTGTAAGTTCAAACTTAAAAGGGTATTTTTTAAGTGTTTCCTCATTATCTTTGAGAACATATGTAGCAGAAGTGTTATCGTGATCAATAAGCTCAAATTCATTGTCTCTGGCAAACCCATGCTGATTCATCTGATAAACTTTTCCGTCAAGCTTATACGATTTGTCCTTAAGGGAACCTACGATTGGAAAGAGAACCGGCGAAGTTCTTGCCCAGTATTTTTCGTCTGCGCACCACATGTACTCAAAACCGTCTCTAACTGCTGATTTTAATTCCGCACCGTGATTTGCGATCTCAATTGATATTATACTGTTGTCTAATTTCATATTTCCTCTCCTTGTTTTATATTAAAAAAGTTATCTTTTATTTAATATTTTTGCGAACTCAAAATATAAGAAACAAAATTTTTAGTATGACAGAAATCATACTTCTACATAAGAAATCATACCATACTTTT
>JAZUNC010000027.1:0-4441 GCA_045603945.1 Acutalibacteraceae bacterium
TATCTGACTTACCCTATCGCTTCCGTATTTAGCTATAACATAATCTATAACCTTTTGGCGGTTAACATAGCAAAAGTCTATATCAAAGTCAGGCATAGAAACTCTTTCGGGGTTTAAAAAACGCTCGAAGAAGAGGTTATACTTAATAGAATCTATTCCCGTTATACCTATGCAGTATGCCGCAAGGCTACCTGCGCCCGAGCCTCGTCCAGGGCCTACGGGAATTCCGTGGTCCTTTGCGTAGTTAACAAAATCCTGAACTATGAGGTAATAGTCCACATAGCCCATAGAATTAATGGTATCAAGCTCGTAATTTAAGCGGTCTATATATTCCTGCTTAGGATTTTCTCCGAAAATCCGATAAAGACCGGCAAAGCATTTTTCTTTAAAAAACTCGAAATGGTCCCTATCGCCAATATCAAAAACAGGAAGCTTTATTTTGCCAAACTCAAAATTGAAATTACAACGCTCGGCAATTTTAGCGGTATTTTCTATTGCCTCGGGTGTGTCGGGGAAGAGTGAAGACATCTCCTCTTCGCTTTTTAAATAAAATTCATCTGTGGGAAAAGCCAATGGATTTTCTTCATTAAGCTTTTTAGCCGTTTGTACACAGATAAGCACCTTTTGCATCTTTGCATCGTTTTTTGAAATATAATGCACATCGTTGGTTGCAACAAGGGGAATTCCCGTTTCAGCTGCTATCTGCTTTATAAAGGGATTAATGCTTTTCTGCTCGGACATTCCGTGGTCCTGAAGCTCTAAGAAGAAATTATTTTCTCCAAAAACATTTCTATACCAAAGGGCAGCATTTTTTGCCTCATCATAGTCATTTTTAAGAAGATGTGCAGGAATCTCTCCTGCAAGGCAGGCTGAAAGGGCAATAAGACCCTCGTGATACTCCTTTAAAAGCTGCTTGTCCACACGGGGCTTTGAATAAAATCCCTCTGTGAAGGACAGAGAGACCATTTTTATAAGATTTTTATACCCTGTTTCGTTCTCGCAGAGCAAAACAAGGTGATTATAGCGACTGTTTTTCTCTCTGTCTAATCGACTATTCGGGGCTACATAAACCTCACAACCGATAATTGGCTTTATACCTTCTTTTTTGGCGGCTTTATAAAATTCTACCGCACCGTACATCACACCGTGGTCGGTCATTGCTACCGAGGTTTGTCCCAGCTGCTTTGCGGCACGGCAAAGCTCTCCTATACGGCAGGCACCGTCTAAGAGGCTGTATTCGGTATGAAGATGTAGGTGTGTAAAGCTCATAACACTATTCCTTTATTTTATATCTTCCGAAAGCCTGATAAGCTTTTGTATGCGGTGATTAAGTCCTGAACGGGTAAGCCCTGCTTTAGAGAGCTTGCAAAGGCTTGAAAGGGACATTTCGGGGTTAGCAAGTCTGAGACAAGCCGCTTCATACAGTTCTTCAGGCAGGGTTTCGAGCCTTCCCGCATTTTTAAGCTTTTCAATAGCCAACATTTGCATATATGCGGCATCAGCAGTTTTTAATATATTAGAGGTTTCAAAATTGTTTTGCCGATTAAGCTTATTTCGTACGCTTTTATAGACCTTAACACCTATAAGGTTTAAGGTTTCGCCCCCTGCACCGAGATATGCAAGCAATTCTTCAATAGTGGTGCTGTTTTTAGTATATACCAAAAACTTGCCTGCACGGTATGTAAGACTGAAATCAAATCCTTTTGAGTCTAAAAGTCCTATAAAATCGGCAGCGGTATCGTTGGATTTAAAAGAAAACTCTGCTCTGTACTCCTTTTCGGGGTCAGAAATATTTCCTCCCGCTAAAAACGCTCCGTTTATAAAGGCTTTAATATTTCCGTCGGTTTTAATTTTGCCGAAATCTATAAAAAGCTCATCATTATGCTTATATCCGAGCTTATACAGTATTCTCATACGGTCGGCTGAGCTTACTACCTCTACTGTATATACAGGCCTTTTGCTTCCGCCTGTTTTAACAGCAGTAATAACATCAAAGCACCGACGAAGGAGGGTTGAAAAAAGCTCTGCAACCTGAAAACAGCCTGTTTGAAAAAGTATTTTATCAAAGGAAAAGCAACGACAAAGCATTAGCATTCCGTGACATTGTGACTCGGCGGCGGCATTGTCGGTTCTTACTGCACACAGCTCGCTTTTTACATCAAATGAAAAAGACATCTGTTATATTCTCCATCAGTAGTGATTCTTACTCATATCGCGATGACTAACGGTGGTTATATAACCCTTTTCTTTAAGGTGAGCACCTATCAGCTCGGCGAAGGTAACACTGCGGTGCTGACCGCCTGTGCAACCAAAGGCAATCGTCAAAGAGCTTTTGCCCTCTTTTTGGTAAAGAGGAACAGCCGTATCGATAAAATCGGTCAGCTTCTGGAAGAAATCTACCGCCTCATCGGTTGACAAAACAAATTCTTTTATCTCTGCATTTAGTCCGCTTAAAGGACGGAGCTCTGTAACATAGTAAGGGTTAGGAAGACAGCGTACATCGAAAACTAAATCTGCTTCCGAAGCACTTGCATACTTAAAGCCAAAGGACATACAGTGTATTTTAAGGGCACCGCCTACATCCTCGGCAAACAGGTCTATTATACGCTGCTTAAGCTGTGCAGATGAAATATGTGTTGTGTCAAGAATATAATCGGCTTTAAGGCGGATACTTTTCAGTATCTCTCTTTCCTTTTCTACTGCCTGTAAAATAGAGGTGCAATTTTCATCTACAAGGGGATGACTGCGACGATTTTCTTTATAGCGGCGGGTAAGCTCGGTATCTGCCGTATCAAGAAAAAGTACTTTAATATCAATATTTTCTTTGCTAAGAGAGTCGAGCACCGATATTATATCATTAAACATTTCGCCGCCACGCAAATCGGTGACTATGGCTATTTTTTTAAGCTTATCGTTCCCGTGAAGAGAAAAATCCACAAAGGAGGGTATTATGCGGGGAGGTATATTATCCACACAATAGTAGCCTATATCCTCGAGCATACTTACTGCTGTGGACTTACCAGCACCCGACATACCTGTAACTATTACCAACTGCATTTTTTACCTCCCGACGAATATGACTTCGGTTTCGAGGTCTACGCCTTTTTCATCTTTTACTGTTTGCCTTATTACATTTATAAGCTCTAAAACATCGTTACAGGTAGCCTTGTTAAAATTGATTACAAAGCCTGCGTGCTTTTCGCTTACCTTCGCTCCGCCAACACTTTTGCCTTTTAAATTGCACTCGTCTATTAAGGCGGCGGCATAATACCCCTCGGGACGCTTAAAGGTGCTTCCCGCACTGGGAAAATCCAAGGGCTGGCTGGTCTTTCGCTTTGAAATATAATTATTCATCGCATCAGATATTTCTTCTCGATTGCCCTTTTGAAGCTTAAAGGTAACTCCTACGATTACCTCGTTGTTTGTCTTATATATACTTTTGCGGTAGCCAAGACCTAATTCCTCAACACCACGGGTTACGGTATTAAATGAACTGTCCAGACTGTCGGCAGAGGTCACCACCTGTGACATATCACCGCCGTATGCTCCCGCATTCATATAAAGTGCACCACCTACCGATCCTGGGATGCCGTAGGCAAACTCAAGCCCTGTAAGGGAGTGCTCTTTGGCAAAAACACAAAGTGCGGCAAGGGTAGCCCCTGCTTCGGCATATATTTCGCACTCGTTTACAAGCCTTATTTGGTTAAGTCCCGATGTGCAGACCACCGCACCCTCAATTCCGCTATCCGAAACAAGCAGATTAGAGCCGTTGCCCAAAATAAAACAGGGTATATCGGCAGTTTTTGCACAGGTTAGTACTGATTTCAACTGCTCGCAGTTTTCGGGGCGAAGAAGAATATCCGCCCTTCCGCCTATTTTAAAGGAGGTATGAAGAGCCATAGCCTCGTTCTGGGTATATTTAATTTTTTGCTCGGAAATTGAAGTTATAAAGCTATCGACTCTCATAAAAGCTCCTAATCAGATTTATTCGTAAAGGGTGTCGAGGAAGGCGGCACCGATAATGCCTGCATCGTTACCAAGAGCGGCAACAAACACCTTATCCGACTTGTCGGTATGACGGGTATATATTCGCTCGTTAACAAGCTTATTGACAGGAACGATAAGATTATCCTTTTCGCCAGCAATTCCGCCACCTATACACATTTTCTCGGGTTGGAAAATATTAAGAATATTAACCGAACCCTCTGCAACATACTTACAGTAATTTTCTACTACCTCGGTAGCGGTTTTATCGCCCTTACGCCAACCGTCCCAAGCAGTTCTTCCGTTTACTGCGTTAATATTACCGCCGACAAGCTCCCACATTACAGAATCCTTGTCTGTTTCCATTGCGGCCTTTGTCTGACGGATAAGTGCGGTGGCAGAAGCATACGCCTCGAAGCAGCAAGTCGGATCGTAGCCATGTCGTTCTGTGAGCCAA
>JAZUNC010000028.1:0-5894 GCA_045603945.1 Acutalibacteraceae bacterium
ATCAGGTTATCGACCTTGCACGTTTTGGCGAGCTTGGTAAAAAGGGTGTTTTGGCAATGCTTGCCGACTCAACCAACGCGGAGCGTGCGCGTTACACCATGACCGAAAGAATAGAGGGCGGATCCTTCTCTACTTTGTTTAAAAAAGCGGGCAATAACCGAATAATAATAGCTACCTTTTCATCTAATATCCACCGTATTCAGCAGATAATCGATGAAGCGGTGCATTGCGGCAGAAAGGTCGCCGTATCGGGCAGAAGTATGCTTAACGTAGTTTCGGTTGCATCAAAGCTCGGTTATCTAAATGTTCCCGAAAATGTGCTTATCGATATAGAGCTTATAAACAAATATAAGCCAGAACAGCTTGTCATTATTACTACAGGCAGTCAGGGCGAGCCGTTGTCGGCACTCCATAGAATGGCATTCAGCGACCACAGAAATGTGGAGATAGTTCCCGACGATATGATTATTATTTCTGCAACCCCCATTCCCGGAAACGAAAAGCTTGTCAGCAAGGTTGTTAACGAGCTTATGAAACGCGGAGCCAATGTGGTATACGAGAAAATGTATGATGTTCATGTTTCGGGCCACGCCTGTCAGGAAGAACTTAAGCTTTTAATGTCGCTTGTTAAGCCCAAGTATTATATACCGCTCCACGGAGAGCAGAAGCATCTTTATAAGCACGCACTTCTAGCTCAGACAATGGGAGTTCCTAAGGAGAACACCCTTATTGCAAATATTGGTGATGTTATAGAGGTGTCAAATAAAGCTATCAAGGCTACCGACACCGTTCCTTCAGGCAGAATTCTTGTGGACGGTCTCGGTGTCGGAGATGTGGGCGGAGTGGTGCTTCGCGACCGTAAGCATCTTGCAGATGACGGAATCATTATTGTGTCTGTAACTATGGACTCCGCAACAGGAGAGGTGGTTGCAGGACCTGAAATCGTATCACGCGGATTTGTATACGTAAAAGAATCCGAACAGCTTATTAAAGAGGTTACCGAGGTAGCCGAGGATGTTCTGGAATATTGCTATATCCATCGTATACGCGACTGGAATTCAATAAAATTAAAGCTTCGCGACAACATTTCTAAGCACCTTTACGGTACTACCCGTCGCAGTCCGATGATATTGCCCATAATTATGGAAATCTGATAAAAGGAGAACGGCTATGAGGAAGTTTTCGTATAGGACATTAATTGTTCCTGTTATGATAGTTCTGTGTCTGTTGCTTTGCGTTTTTATGTCGCAGTACGGCACTATAGCCGTGCTCATATCTGCAGGGGTATCGTTACTTCTTATAGCTTGGGTGGTACTTATCTTTAATCTGTATGCAGGTCTTATGTTTGCAGATTACAAGCTTGTGCGTTTCACAAAAAAGCTGAAAAAACTATTAAAGCAAGCGTCAACCGTCTATATAATGGGACACAGCTATTCAGACCTTGACTCCATAGGTGCATCCTACGGACTTTATTACGCACTTCGAAACAGCTACAATGTAAAAATGGTGGCAAATAAGCAAAACACCCTTGCCCGCCCTCTTGTTGATTTTCTGCGTTTCAGTGATAAGGACTGTAAAATATATGAGTATAACGAAATAGCCCATACCATAGACGAAAATGCGTTGCTTATCGTGGTAGATACACACCGACCTGTTATTATGGATTTCGGGGAAATGTACGACCGAATCGACAACGTAATAATAATCGACCACCACCGTCAGTCACAGGATTTTGTGGACGAAACGGTGGCACGCTATATGAAAAGCTCGGCTTCTTCTGCTTGTGAGATAGTAACACTTATTATAAAACTGCTGGGCATACAAAAGCCCACAACCGTGGCGGCTACAGCCCTGCTTTCGGGTATAATGCTCGATACTAAAAACTTTGTTATGAATACGGGTCCAAACACCTTCCGTTCTGCCGCTTTTTTAAGGCAAAACAGAGCCGACCCCGTACTTATCAAAAAAATGTTTTCAGAATCTGTAGAGGTGTGCAAACGCAAATACGAAATAGTATCCGACGTGGTGCTGTTCGATAATTTTGCAATCGCTAAAACCGCTACCGAAGACCAGTATACAAGAATAGCTACAGCACAGGCGGCAGACGAGCTGCTTGCCATTAACGGAGTGGTTGCTTCCTTTGTAATGTGCCCGTCGGATGAGCGGATAAATATTTCTGCTCGTTCCTTCGGCGATGTAGACGTTCAAAAAATAATGGCTAAGCTGGGTGGCGGCGGACATAAAACAGTAGCCGCTTGTCAAATAAAGTCTGACGATTTCGAATCGGTAGAGAAAAAGCTTAAAGCCGCCATCAAAGATTATTTAACTGAAAGGTGATATATATGAAGGTAATTTTACTTGAGGATGTAAAGGGTCAGGGCAAAAAAGGTGCCCTTGTTAATGTTTCTGACGGATATGCCCGTAACTTTCTTTTCCCAAAGAATTTAGCTAAAGAGGCTAATGCCGCTGCTATGGCAGAGCTTAACAGCAAGGCTGCTGCCGTGGCTTTCCACTATGAGGAAGATAAAGCAGCTGCTAAAGCCCTGGCAGAAAGAATTGAGGGTACAAAGGTCGAGGTTAAGGCAAAAGCAGGTGCAAATGGAAAGCTTTTCGGCTCGATAACCTCAAAAGAAATTGCGGCAGAGCTTAATAAAAAACTCGGCACCTCAATAGACAAGAAAAAACTTACCGTAGCAGATATTAAAAATTACGGCGAATACACCGCAACCGTAAAGCTGTTTACCGATATAACCGCAAGCTTTACCGTTGTAGTTAGTGCATAAAATTTAGTTTAAGAGGACTAAAAAAATGGCTGAACATATTAGTTACCTGCCCGATACAGGCAATATTAACTCTCCCTATTCAATAGAGGCAGAGCAGGCAGTGCTCGGTGCAATAATAATAGACCCCGACTGTCTTAATCTTGTGGCAACCCAGATAAAGGAAGAATATTTTTATCTGAAAGAGCACCGCGAGATATACAAAACACTTCGTAATATGTTGGAGCTTGGCGGCAAGGCTATTGACTTTGTATCCCTGCTCGAACAGCTTAAGCGTAACGGTGTCTACGACGATGCAGGCGGAAAATCCTATCTTACACAGCTTGCAAAGGTGGTGCCTACCTCTAAAAATATCGGTACATATATCGAGCTTGTAAAGGACCGTTATTATGCCCGTTCGCTTTTGTCTGCGGCAGAAACCATTATAAAGGACGTTAACGAAAATCTTCTCGATCCCGATCTGCTTTTAGACCACGCAGAGCAGACCATATACGACATCCGTCAGGGAAAGGACGTTTCGGGACTTGTCCACATAGGTAAGGTTATCGAGGAAGAAACCTATGCTCGACTTACCAAAATTACCGACCCCGAAACGGCTGATGAATATAGGGGAATTCCTACGGGTATTTCGGCACTTGATAGGGTAATTACAGGACTTAATAAAAGCGACCTGCTTATTTTAGGTGCCCGTCCTGGTATGGGTAAAACCTCTTTCGCTCTCAACATTGCTCGTAATGTTGCTGTAAATTCCAAGAAAACCGTGTGCTTTTTCTCCCTTGAGATGACTCGTGACCAGTTGGCTCAACGTATGCTTTCAAACGAAGCATCTATCGAGAGTGAAAAACTGCGTACAGGCGATCTTACTACAGACGAATGGACACGGCTGGCTCAGGCAGGCACAAACCTTGCCTCGGCTGAAATATATTTTGACGAAACACCTGGCATTACCGTACCCGAAATGAAGGCAAAGCTCCGCCGTATTAAGGGCGGTAAGCCGGACCTTGTGATAATCGACTATCTCGGACTTATGCAATCTGCAAAGAAGACCGAAAACCGCGTGCAAGAGGTCTCTGATATAACCCGTAATCTTAAAGCAATGGCAAAGGAGCTTAATGTTCCTGTTATAGCCTGTGCTCAGCTTTCCCGTGGAACTGAGGCTAAGGGAAAATCCCACCGACCTGCTTTGGCAGACCTTCGTGAATCGCGCTCTATCGAGCAGGATGCAGATATAGTAATGTTTATTTATCGAGAGAATTACTATAAATCAGAAAGCGATGACAACGCAAATGCGGAAAATATGCCCGACCCTAATAAGGCAGAAATAATCGTAGCCAAAAACCGTCACGGTAGTGTTGATACGATAGAACTGCATTGGGACGGCAAGTTTACCCGTTTTGCTTCTCAGGATGTATTCAGATAATGTTAAATAAGGTTGTTCGTGCTATAGAAAAATACGGTATGCTCGATTTTACCGATGATGTTACGGTAGCCCTTTCGGGTGGGGCAGATTCTGTCTGTCTTCTGTATGTTTTTTTAGAGCTTAAAGAAAAATACGGAATAGAGCTTTCAGCCGTGCACATAAACCATATGCTTCGCGGAGACGAGTCCGACCGTGACGAGCTTTTTGTAACCCAGCTTTGTAAAAAGCTTAATGTTCCGCTTTCGGTTCGCAGAGTTGATGTAAATAGCATTGCGAAAAGCACAGGGGAGAGCATAGAGCTTGCGGCACGCAATGTTCGTTATTCGGTCTTTAAAGAGATTGCACAGGGTGTTGTTGCAACCGCCCATTCGGCTGATGACAATCTTGAAACTCTGCTATATAATATTACAAGAGGCTCAGGACTTAAGGGTGTATGCGGAATACCTCCTAAAAGGGATATGTTTATTCGTCCGCTAATCTTCTGTTCAAGGTCTGAAATAGAAGCTTATTTAAAGAAAAAGGACGCGGATTTTGTAACCGATAGCAGTAATCTCACCGACGACTATACCCGTAATGTTCTTCGTCATAAGGTGGTGCCGGTCCTTAAAAAAATCAATCCCGTTGCAGAGCAGACTGTGGCAAATATGTGTGCAAATCTTCGGGAGGATGAGGAGTTCCTTTTTTCTACCGCTAAAAAAATATATACCTTGTGTATAAGAGAAAACTTTCTCGATGCACAACTTCTGAGAATTCAGCATGCGGCTGTAATAAAAAGGGTAATAGCACTCTATCTTGCAGAGCAGTTCGGCATCAAAGCAGATGCTCTTCACTTAGAAAACTGTAAAGAAGTTTTACTGTGCGGCGGCAGAACATCGCTTTGTAAAAATAAATCTGTGGTCTGTATAGGCGATAGGTTTACCGTACTTGCCGAGGACGAGAATATTTTACCTAAAACCGAGTATAAGATAGAAACAAAGAAAGTTTCTTTACAAAAAATACCAAATGTTAACAATTTGTTTTTAAAAAATGCAATAGACTGTGGTAAAATAAACGGCAGTTTAACAATCCGTACGCGTATGCCGTCAGATAAGATTCGCCTTAATGGCAGAAATTGCACAAAATCGCTTAAAAAGCTTTTTAACGAGCTAAAAATTCCAAACGACCTTCGCGATATCCTTCCTGTTGCCGCCGATCAAAGCGGTGTGGTGTGGATATACGGTGTCGGTGTTGACGAAAGAGCTTGTGTAGACGGCCAAACCGATTCGGCTATCGAGTTTGTTGTCTCTGTAATCAATAAATCATAAAAATCGGGGGATGTTAAATATGTTAGAGAATAAAGACATTGAAAGAATTCTTTTGTCGGAGGATGAAATTAAAGAAATCGTTGCTCGTCTTGGAAAAGAGATAACCGAGGATTATAAAGGTAAAAATCTGCTGGTTGTAAGTGTACTGAAGGGCTCGGTTATGATAATGGCTGACCTTTTGCGTGCTATTAAAATACCCTGCAAAATAGATTTTATGTCGGTATCTTCCTACGGATCAGGCACGAAGTCCTCAGGCTCTGTTAAGATAATAAAGGATCTTGACATAAATTTAGAGGGTTACGATATTCTTATTGTAGAGGATATTCTCGATTCGGCTGTGTCCCTTTCTAGCCTTTAGGAAATACTTCTTACCCGTTAGCCGGCATCTGT
>JAZUNC010000029.1:0-4522 GCA_045603945.1 Acutalibacteraceae bacterium
TATAGGGCATAAGAGCTATATATGTTTTTAAGATTTTGGTAATCATCGGGAAATATAAATCGTACAGCGGTAATTACTAAAATAAAAACTGTGATAAAAATAAGCTGAATAAATATCAAACCCGAAACCCTTTTTATAAAACTCATTTTATCATCTCCTTAACAATTTTTATTGTAAAATATTTTGTTTTATGATAGATTATATATATACAATACTAAGGAGTTATTATGCCTTTTTTACCTATTACCACAAAAGAAATGAAGGCCTTTGGCTGAACTACTCCCGATATTATAATTGTTAGCGGAGATGCATATGTTGACCACCCCAGTTTTGGCACAGCAATAATTTCAAGAGTTCTTTATAATGCAGGCTTTTCGGTTTGTATTATTCCGCAGCCTAAAAGCGATGCCGATTTTAAACGCTTTGGCAGACCCCGTCTTGCATTTTTTGTAAACGGCGGAAATATTGATTCTATGGTAGCACACTATACCGCCGCAAAGAAACGCAGAAGCGATGATGCATATACTCCTGGCGGCAAACCCGGTGACCGACCCGACAGAGCCACTATCGTATACTGCAAAAAAATCAGAGAGCTTTTTGGAGATGTGCCCATCGCAATAGGCGGAGTTGAAGCCTCGCTAAGACGATTTGCTCATTACGATTACTGGGATGACAGAGTTCGTCCCTCTATACTTATGGACAGTGATGCTGATTTGCTTATGTTCGGTATGGGGGAGCGACACGCTGTTGAAATAGCCGAGCGTCTCAGGAGTGGAGAGAGCATTTCCTCTCTTACCGACATTTTAGGCACCTGCTACAAAGTAAAAGCCTCCGAATATGAATGGCGTCCTTGTGCCGAGTGTCCCTCCTATGAAATTGTTAAAGAACCAACCGAGTCGGGTAAAAAGCAATACGCTGCATCTACCAAAATCCAGCAGAACGAACACGATGCAGTAAGAGGACGATGTGTGATTCAAAAGCACGGTGGATATATTGTTGTTCAGAATCCGCCTATGCCTCCCCTTTCCACCGAAGAGCTTGACAGCGTTTACGAACTTCCCTTTATGCGAAGCTATCACCCATCATACGAGTCTTTAGGCGGCGTTCCTGCTATAGCCGAGGTTAAATTCTCCATTGCCCACAACCGCGGCTGCTTTGGAGCTTGCAATTTCTGCTCTATCGCTTATCATCAAGGTAGACAAATAGCAGTCAGAAGTCACGAATCCATTTTAAGGGAAGCAAAGACAATAGCAAATATGCCAGACTTTAAGGGATATATTCACGATGTTGGAGGACCTACCGCTAATTTCAGATTCCCCTCCTGCGAAAAGCAGCTTAAGAGCGGGCTTTGTGCCGGCAAAAAATGTCTTGCTCCCAAGCCTTGTCCAAATTTGACGGTTGACCATTCTGATTATTTGGACCTACTTAGAAAAATCAGAAAAATCCCCAAAGTGAAAAAGGTTTTTATCCGTTCGGGAATAAGGTTTGATTATTTAATCGCCGATAAAAATGATGAATTTTTCAAAGAGCTTGTCACCCATCACATCAGCGGACAGCTAAAGGTTGCACCAGAGCATTGTTCAGCACAGGTACTATCTGCTATGGGAAAGCCCGAAATCGAAACCTATATAAGATTTAAAAAACGTTTTTACGAGCTTACTAAGAGCATTGGCAAAGAACAGTTCCTTGTTCCCTATCTGATGTCTTCCCATCCCGGAAGCACAATGAAGGATGCAATAGAGCTTTCTCTTTTCCTAAAAAAAGAAGGTCTTCGACCCGAGCAGGTACAAGACTTTTATCCTACGCCAGGTACAGTTTCCACCTGTATGTATTATTCGGGATTTGATCCTTTTACAATGGAGAAAATATACACCGCAAAAACAATGGAGGAAAAGGCTGAGCAACGGGCTTTACTTCAGTATTTTCTGCCCCAAAACCGCGATATAGTTTTAAGAGCCCTTAAAAAATACGGCAGAACCGACCTTATCGGCACAGGTAAGGACTGTCTTGTGGCTGATTATAATAAACAAAACCAGAGTAAGCCTACGGGTAAAAAGCACTCTGTCATAAGAAATAAACATAAGCCCAAAAAATCTTCAAGGAGATGATTATATGAATGAACTGCTTCGCTGTGAAAATCTGGCAAAGATGTACGGCGGCAACTTCCTTGCACTTAACAGTATTAACCTTACTATAGAGCAGGGCAAGATAGTTGGACTTTTGGGACCTAACGGCTCGGGCAAGACCACACTTATAAAGCTTATAAACGGTCTGCTTACACCGACCTCAGGCGAGCTTACTATCTGCGGAATGAAACCCAATGCCGAGACTAAAAAGCTTGTGTCCTATCTTCCCGACACAAACTATCTTAACTCATGGATGACGGTTGAGCAGATAATACGCTATTTCGAGGATTTTTATGAGGATTTCAGACCCGAGCGGGCATATGATATGCTTTACTCCTTGGGTCTTTCACCAAAAAGCAGACTAAAAACCCTTTCTAAGGGTAATAAGGAAAAGGTATGTCTTATTCTTACCATGAGCAGAAATGCCGCTCTTTATGTGCTTGACGAGCCGATAGCAGGCGTTGACCCCGCCGCAAGGGATTATGTAATTTCTACTATACTTAACAACTATAACCCTAATTCATCGGTGCTTATTTCTACCCATCTCATTTCCGACATTGAGCCTGTGCTCGACCACGTTATCTTCCTTAAAAACGGGAATATTGTGCTTGATAAACCAAAGACTGATGTGATTGCAGAAGCAGGCAAATCGGTCGACGAGCTGTTCAGGGAGGTATTCAAATGGTAAAGAAACTATTTAAACACGAATTAATTTCCTACAGCCGAATACTTATTCCCGTATTTGGAATAATGCTGTTGCTGTCAATATTCCTTAGAGCATTACAGCTTTTTGAAAATGAAAGCGTATTTTATGGAATCGTTTTCGGTTTCTCGGTCTTCGCCTTTGTCCTTGCCTGTATAGCCTGTTTATTTATAACTCTGGTACTTAGCGTTATAAGATTCTACAGAAACCTATACACAAGTGAGGGTTATCTAACCTTTGCACTACCCGTAACTAACACGCAGCATCTTTGGATAAAAATAATTACCCCTCTTTTATTTCAAATAACTGCTTTTATTACGGTATGTGTATCGGCACTGATAGCAATGGGCGGAGAGCTGGTTTCTGAAATATTTAAGGCTGTAGCTTATCTACTTGGTTATGTTGATATTTCCGCTATTCATATTGTGCTGTATATTTTAGAGTTTCTTGTACTGCTTATAATCTCCTACTGCGGAGAAACACTTCTCTTTTACTCTTGTATTTCTATCGGTCAAACACGAAAGAAAAACCGCGTGGGCTTTGCAGTCATCGTATACGTTATCTATATGGTAATAGTACAAATACTGTCTCAGGCATTCTCGATAATAATATCGGTAATGTCTATGAATACATCTTTATTTGAGAAAATAGGTAGCTTTATGGTAGCACATCCTGTGGGTACGGTACATATTGTGCTCTGCTCTTCCCTATTGTTCAGCACGATTTTTGCTGTGATAGGCTTCCTCATAAACAGATACATACTTAACAAAAAGCTTAATCTTGAATAGGAGGCACAGATATGAAAAAGCTCATTAAAAACATAGCTGTTTTATTGATTGTAATTACTGTCGCTGTCTCCCTTTCGGGCTGCAGTATAGTGACCGAGGCACGAAACTCTCAGGCGTTCTACGGTACCAACCAAGACGGTATTTCCTCAATAAAATACGGTAATCAAGAATATTATCTGCTCCCCTCAACCGAACTTCTCTCCCCAACCATAGACGATGATGCAGACTATATTTATGCGACAAAGCCTGATGTGCCTGTGCTTCTCAGTTTCTTTTTGGGCGATGCCTACAGTCTGAGCACCGATGGAGCAATTCTTATTCATAATGATGAAAGCTCTTTATACTATTGTCGCTCGGACAAATATGAAGAAATATCCGATATTATAAATAATGGTTTTATGCCCGAAAAATACTGCTACATATATTACGGATATGATGTTTTAGAAGATAACTTTACAGAAAAGAAAGTACTTCTGACCGACAGCGAACAAGCGGCTTTGGAAAAAGCTCTGTCTGAGGGTGAGTTTACTACGCTACCTGAAATGGCAGAAGTTACTTACGACTACTCTGTTAACTTATATCAGTGCACAGAGGATATGCTTTTCACAGAGTATTATCTTGATTTGATAATTCTTGAAAACAAATATTATTTGCAGGCATACGACGGTGAAGTCGATTATATAATGGAAATTGACGAGCCCTATAAATCTGCTCTTTCAGGAATAGCAAACGCCATAATTGAATCGGACAACGCATATAGCGATTATTGGTCTGACAGCGATTTTTCCGAATATATAGAATACTAAACAACAAACCACCCTACGCTCAGCTGAGCGTAGGGTTGTTTTCGTAGCATTTTATTTTATTGCAGATATCAAAAGCTCTGTTCTGTCGGTCTTTTCCCA
>JAZUNC010000030.1:0-9539 GCA_045603945.1 Acutalibacteraceae bacterium
TTCTTTTTTGTTGCAACGATTTTAAAGGAGAATAATATGAGCTATTTTAAAATGGAAACAGATGAAGTGCTTAAAACGATGGAGGTTTCACGGCAGATTGGTCTGACCGATGATAGGGTGGTTGAAAATCGAGAGAAGTATGGCGAAAACAAAATAGAGGAGGAAAAGCCTAAAAGCATTTTCAAGGTGTTTTTGGAGCAGTTTGCCGATCTTTTGGTAATTATACTTATTGTTGCGGCAGCAATCTCTATGTTTACAGGAAATATCGATAGTTCTATTGTTATCTTTGTGGTTATAACAATGAATGCGATATTGGGTACGGCTCAGCACATAAAGGCACAAAAATCTCTCGACAGCCTTAAGGCTATGAGTGCACCTAATGCAAGGGTTATAAGAAACGGTGAACAAAAAGAGATACCGTCTGCCGAGGTTGTGGTTGGAGATATACTGCTTATTGAAGCGGGTAATGTAGTTGCCGCAGACGGAAGAGTTTTAGAGGCGGCTTCCTTGCAGGTTAATGAAAGTGCTCTAACGGGTGAGTCGCTCAACGTGATGAAATCTTCTGAAAAAATCGATAGCGAAGAGCTGCCTTTAGGTGACAGAGTAAATATGTTATACTCTGGCTCCACGGTTTCAAATGGCAGAGGCGAAGTGGTGGTTACTGCCGTAGGAATGAATACCGAAATCGGTAAGATAGCCTCCTTAATGCAAAATGCAAAAAAGAAAAAGACCCCGTTACAGGCAAGCCTGGATAAATTCAGCAAGATTTTATCCATAGCAGTTATAGCAATCTGTGCGATTGTTTTCCTTCTGACAAGATTTGTAAACGGACAGCCTCTTGACGATTCGCTTATGTTTGCAATAGCCTTGGCTGTTGCCGCTATTCCCGAAGCGTTAAGCTCAATAATTACAATATCTCTTGCTATCGGAACACAAAAGATGTCTAAACAAAAGGCTATTGTAAAGGACCTTAAAGCTGTAGAGGGTTTGGGATGCGTATCGGTTATTTGCTCTGATAAGACAGGAACTCTTACACAGAATAAAATGACCGTCCGTGATATTTCGCCTGCTTGTGATTCGGCAGAGCATGACCTCCGCCTAGCAATGGCACTTTGTAACGATGCGGCAAAATCGGGCGATGTATGGCTTGGCGACCCTACTGAAACTGCACTTTCATCATATTTAGGGGAAGAGGAGTATGCAAGACTTAGAAAAGAAAACCCAAGAATAGATGAGGTGCCCTTCGATAGTGACCGTAAGCTTATGTCTACTGTTCATATGCTGGGAAGCGAACGAACCGTTTATACTAAGGGTGCTATAGATGTTTTACTTCCAAGAATAAAATTTATCCTTACACCTGAGGGTGTACGACCCTTTTTGGAAGATGACCTTAAACTTATAAACGAAAAAAACCATTCGTATTCTGAAAAGGGTATGCGTGTTCTTGCCTTTGCGGCTAAAACATTAAGTAGCGATGCGTCTATGACTGTAGATGACGAACAGGATTATATTTATATCGGTATTGTTGCTATGACCGATCCGCCAAGACCTGAAAGTATCAAAGCGGTTGCTGACTGTATTACGGCAGGCATCAAGCCTATTATGATAACAGGTGACCATAAGCTTACTGCCGTCAGCATTGCAAAGGAAATAGGGATATTTAAAGATGGGGACAAATGTCTTGATGGAGCGGAGCTAGACGCAATATCGGATAGTGAGTTGTCTTCTATTCTTGAAGAAATTTCGGTATATGCCCGTGTTTCGCCAGCTCATAAGATTCGTATAGTAGAGCTATGGCAGCAAAAGGGAAAGGTTGTTGCTATGACGGGCGACGGAGTCAACGATGCCCCCGCTCTGAAGAGGGCAGATATAGGTGTTGCTATGGGCATTACAGGAACAGAGGTTTCAAAGGATGCCGCGTCGATGATACTTGCCGACGATAACTTTGCAACCATTGTTAAATCGGTTTCCAACGGTCGCTCTATTTATAACAACATTAAAAGTGCTATTAAGTTTTTGCTTGCAGGCAATGCGGCAGCAATAATTGTTGTACTTGTAACAACACTTTTAAATTTGCCCTTGCCCTTTACCCCCGTGCATCTTCTTTTCATAAATCTGCTGACCGATTCGCTTCCTGCAATAGCTTTGTGTATGGAGCCTATGCATAAGGGAATCATGAAAGAACAGCCCCGTCCGACAGGGGAGTCTATACTAAACAAGGAAACAGGAGTATATATTCTTGTTCACAGTATAATGATAGCAATATGTGTTATGATAGCTTTCGTTATAGGAAATGGCATATCTGCCGCAATGGCAAGCACAATGGCTTTTGCAACACTCTGCCTTGCAAGACTCTTCGAAGGATTTGATAGCAGAGGAAAGTATTCGCTTATCAAACTTGGTATAAAAACAAATCTTTATTCTCTTGGTGCTTTTGTTATAGGAGCGTTGCTTCTTTCTGCCGTAATTTTCATACCTGCTTTGCACGGCTTTATGGATATTTCGGGCTTGCTTACCGTAGCGAACCTTGTTCAAATTCTCATACTTGCGTCAATACCCTTTATCGTTACACAGATTTTACGCGTTATTAAAGAAATTTTTGCAAAAGAAAAATAATAAAAAGCAGATACCAAACGAAATATTTGGTATCTGCTTTTTATATGTAAAAATTATTGCAAAGAGTTCGGTTTTATGCTATACTTTCGTTTGGATTTTTATAATAAAGAGGTAAAAACGTGTTAAAAAAATTATTAGCACCTACTGATATGACGGTAGGCTCTCCTTGGAAAAATATAGTTTTGTTCACTCTGCCTATGCTTATAGGAAATATTGCACAACAGCTTTATAATACCGTCGACAGTATTGTGGTTGGTAAGTATATCGGCGATAATGCACTTGCCGCCGTTGGCAGTGCAGGGCCTATAATCAATATGCTTCTAGTGCTTTTTATCGGTATCTCGGCAGGTACAAGTATAATGGTGTCCCAATATTTTGGTGCAAAAAAGCGTGAAAGTCTTTCATATACAGTAGGAAACTGTATTACCGCAACTGCCGTGTCCTGCGTTGCACTTATTATTGTGGGCGCACCCCTTATAAGACCGTTACTTGTTGCCCTTAACACGCCAGACACTATTATTGACGGATGTGCCTCCTATCTTATGATATCCCTTGTAGGTATCGCAGGAATGGCATATTATAATATATTAAGCGGTGTGCTTAGAGGACTTGGCGATTCCTTTTCGGCTCTTATTTATCTGCTTGTTGCCACAGTTATAAATATCGTGCTTGATATTTTCTTTGTGGCATATGTTCAAATGGGAGTAGGCGGTGTTGCTTTGGCAACCGTTATTGCTCAGCTTATTTCTTCGGTTTTGTGCTGTATAAAGCTTTCTCGTATGAATGAGAACTTTGATTTTGGACTGAAATATCTTAAGCCTGCTTCAAAGTATATTAAAACCATAGTAAAACTGGGTCTTCCGTCTGGAGCAACTCAAGCAATATTTTCGTCGGCAATGATAATTGTGCAGTCCTTAACCAATTCGTTTGGCGAGCAGTTCATAGCCGCCAACGTTGTAATAATGCGTGTTGACGGCTTTGCTATGATGCCTAATTTTTCCTTTGGAACGGCACTTACCACCTATGCAGGACAAAATGTAGGTGCAGGTCTTTACGACCGTGTTTCTAAGGGTGCAAAACAGGGAACACTTATCGCAGTGGGTACTTCAACTGTAATTACCGCTGCAATACTTCTTTTTGGAAAAGGTCTTATGGGAATATTTACCGACACGACCGAGCTTGTTGAGCTCAGTTATCGTTTAATGATGATACTTGCCGTCGGATATATTGCTGTAGCAGTTACCCAAAGCCTTTCGGGAATAATGCGTGGTGCAGGCGATACAATGACACCTATGTGGATATCATTGATTACTACTGTTGCTATCCGCGTTCCCATCGCCTACGGAATTTCCTTCCTTACCCGTACAGAGGAGCTTCCTTTCGGAAGACAGGAGTGTATTCAAATATCCCTTCTTTCCTCTTGGGTCATCGGCGCACTTTTAACCATTTTCTTCTATAGCAGAGGCAAGTGGAAGAATAAAGCGATTAAATAGGTGGGAGAAATGATAACCCATCCTATTAGCCCCGTATACGATAAAAATTCCCGTATACTGATTTTAGGGAGCTTTCCCTCGGTGAAATCACGGGAGGAGATGTTCTTCTACGGTCATCCCCAAAATCGCTTTTGGAGGGTGATAGCGGCAGTTTTTGGTTGTGCCGTTCCCGAAACTGTTGAGCAAAAACGAGAGCTTTTATTATCAAATAGAATTGCAGTTTGGGATGTTGTTTCGTCCTGTGAAATAACCGGTAGTTCTGATAGTACAATTAAAAATGTTGTCCCGAACGACCTTAGTGTTATATTGAATAAGGCGGATATAAAGTGCATCTTTGTGAACGGTAAAACCGCTGAAAAGTATTATAATAAATATATTCGCAATATAGTGGGTAGGGAAGCGGTTTGTCTTCCATCAACCTCTCCGGCTAACGCGGCTTTCTCGCTTAATAGCCTTATAGAACATTGGAGTATTATCTCAGATAATTAAATATTAATTAAAAGAGCTTATGCAACCATTCGGTTACATAAGCTCTTTTTTTGAGTCAAAGATAAAAATATAAAAGCTTGGAATTAATTGTGATAAATAAAAAATAAAGAAGAGTCAACCCAAAGGTCAACTCTTCTCAGTTTGGTGCGGATAATGGGACTTGAACCCATACGTCGTTCGACACACGCCCCTCAAACGTGCCTGTCTGCCTATTCCAGCACATCCGCATTAAGTTGTACGCTTTTTATCGCGCCTAAGTATAATACCACAGCAGTTTTAAAATGTCAACAATTATTTTAAAATTTTCGAAAAAATTATAAAATTATATTTTTTTGAAAAAAATTACGTTTTTTATTAAAAAACACTTGCATTTATAGCGGTTATATTATATAATAAATCCATAAAAGTGGCGTAAAAGTGCACCAAAATAACATTAAAATGAAAGTAAAGTGGAGCAAGGGGGTGAAATTTCGTGCTTATAGGTGGCTCAGATCATAGTGTAGATAAAAAAGGACGAATTTTCATTCCGTCCCGTTTTAAAGGCGATTTTGGCGAAAATATCGTTATATGTGCCTGTGCTTTCGGTAAAAAATGTCTTTGGGGATTTACCGAAGAAGGCTTTGAAAAATTCTGCGATAAGCTTAACCGTCTGCCTTACGGAAAAATGCAGGATATATATCGCTTTTTATCAAACAGTGCGGTTTTTGCAGAGCTGGATGCATCGGGAAGAGTTCTCATTCCAGCAGAGCTTCGAAATTTCGCAGGAATCGAGTCTGAGGCTCATATAGTTGGAATGAGAAGCAATATCGAGATTTGGAGCCCCGAAAACTGGCAGTCAGAGCAGGCAAGCTTTTCTCTCGAAAGCTTTGCTCCTGTTATCGACGAGCTTGGCTTCAGCTTCGGAGAATAATATATGGAATTCAAACATATACCCGTTTTACTTAACGAAACGCTTGAGGGTTTAAACATAAAGCCCTATGGAATATATGTAGACGGTACGGCAGGCGGAGCGGGACATTCCTGCGAAATTGCCAAACGTCTTACAACAGGCAGACTTATTGCCTTAGACCGTGACCCTGATGCGATAGCGGTCGCAACCGAACGTCTTAAAGAGCTTCCGGCAACTGTTGTTAAAAGCAATTACAGGGATATAAGCTCTGCGCTTGAAACTCTCGGTATAGATAATGTGGACGGAATTATGTTAGACATCGGAGTTTCGTCTTTTCAGCTCGATAACCGTGAAAGAGGTTTTTCCTTTCACGACGATGCAAATCTCGATATGAGAATGAGCAAAGAGGGAACGACCGCCGCCGAGCTTGTTAATAATTTAGATGTATCAGAGCTCACCAAAATACTTCGAGATTTTGGAGAAGAAAAATTCGCTTACAAAATAGCTTTGAAGATTGCCGACGAGCGTAAAAAGGAAAGAATCACCACAACGGGTCAGCTTGCAGATATTATTGCTTCGGCTGTACCTGCGGCAGTAAGAAGACAAGGCAACCCTTCACGAAAAAGCTTTCAGGCTTTAAGAATTGCTGTTAATGACGAGCTGGGTGCTTTGAGCGAAGGTATAGATGCCGCTTGGAAATGCCTTAAATCAGGTGGAAGACTTGCTATAATAACCTTCCATTCATTAGAGGATAGAATAGTAAAACAAAAATTTAAAGAATATGCTACGGGCTGTGTTTGCCCACCCGACATCCCGATATGTGTTTGCGGAAAAACACCCGAGGGCAAGCTTGTCAGCAGTAAACCTATAACCGCAAAGGCAGAGGAGCTTGAACTTAATCCTCGCAGCAGAAGTGCAAAACTCAGAGTAATAGAAAAAATATAGAAGTTTACAGAAAGGGAAGTATAATGAATAACACAAAGTATTACAACGACTCTTTGGCGTATGATTTCGAGCTGTTTATGCCCAAAACACAGCAAGAAAACCGTGCACAGATCGTAAAAATGCCTAAAAGAAAAATTAATAAGGCTTCCCGCAAGGCGGCAAGAAAGCAGGTTTCTAAAACCGCATCGGTTATTATGATAGGGGCATTGCTTGCTTCTATGATATGTGCAGGAATTGCTATTCGTGTCGAAATAAGCGAGGTTAATTCGCAGATAATTGACGCAAAAACCGAGCTTGCTGCATTAAGCGGCGAAGAAACTCGTATCGATATGGAATTTGAACGTCTGATGTCCTATAAAAATATAGAAGAAGCAGCACGCACAATGGGTATGAGAAAAATGGATAAAAGTCAGATAGTATATATTCGTGTAAATGACACCAATAAAGCTATTGATGCCAATGGCAATGTCCTAACCGCCGAAAATGAATAGTTTGATTACTACTGAATATATTTAGGTAATAAGAAATTACGAGAGCTCTTTTTAAGGGCTCTCGTTTCGAGCATTTTTTAAGTATGTAATTTTTTGCGAGAAAACCGCGAAAAATGCTGAATTGGAGGAAAATAATGGCTAAAAAAGCAAATAAAATGATGCTTAACAGAATACTTGTAATTATGCTTGCCATTGTTATATTGTTTGTTTCTGTCACTGCAGTAAGACTTACGAAAATAATGATAATAGACGGCGAAAAAATGCAGTCTTTGGCTTCTGAGCAACAGCTTTACGACACCTTGGTCAGTGCCCCAAGAGGCAATGTTTACGACTGCAAAATGAATCTGCTCGCTAAAAGTGATACTGCATATACCGTATACATAATTCCAAACAGCATCAAAGACCTTGATGCCGACAAACAAACAAAGGTTAAAACCACTATTGCTGTCGGATTCTCGGAGATACTGGGTATTGATTACGAAACTGCATATGCATATACCGAGAAGAAAACCTATTATGTCATTGTAAAAAAGCGTGTCGACAAGACGGTTGCTGATAAAATTCGTAAATTCCTTTCCGATAACAGCGATTTGGGTCTAGCACGCTATGTAGGTATCGATGAAACTACCAAGCGTTATTATCCAAATCAAACCTTGGCTTCGGTCGTGCTGGGATTTGTTGGGGATGATAATCAAGGCCTTTCAGGACTTGAGAGTTACTACGATACCACCCTTACAGGTGTTGCAGGCCGTGTTGTAGCGGCAAAAAATGCTCACGGCTCGGATATGCCCTTTTCCTATCAGGTGGTTGAAGAAGCGCAGCAGGGAAATTCATTAGTTTTGACCATAGACTCTTACATTCAGCACATTGCCGAAAAGTATCTTGAACAGGCTGTAGAAGCAAATAAAGCAAGCAATCGTGGCGCTTGTGTAGTTATGAATATCAATACAGGTGCAGTGCTTGGAATGGCTGTTAAGGGCGATTTTAATCCAAACGAGCCCTTTGTTTTATCCGAAGCGGATGAAGCACTTCTGGCTGCAGAGGATGCTACTGTTACACGTAACGAACTTTTAAATAAGCAGTGGCGAAACAAAGCAGTATCGGATACATATGAGCCTGGTTCTGTATTCAAAATAATAACAGCGGCTATGGCACTTGAAGAGAATGTTACCACCCTTGATCACGGTTATAACTGTGGTTATACTATATATGTTGCGGGTCAGGTGTATCACTGTCATAAAAAAGGAGGACACGGTGCACTTAACTTTAAGCAGGCAATGGTGGGTTCTTGTAACCCTGTGTTCATAACAGTAGGTCAGCTAATGGGTAGCTCCACGTTTTCAAAATATTTTGAAGCATTTGGACTCACCAAAAAGACAGGTATTGACCTTCCGGGTGAGGCTACCTCTGTATACCATAAAGAGGCGAATATGGGTCCCACAGAGCTTGCATCTTCCTCCTTCGGTCAAACCTTTTCGGTTACTCCGATGCAACTGATTTCCGCTGCGAGTGCGGCGGTCAACGGCGGATATCTGCTTCAACCTTATGTTGTAAGTAAAATAATTGATTCTGACGGAAACCTCGTTAAATCGACAGAAAAAACAGTAAAACGACAGGTTGTAAGCAAATCTACAAGCGAAAAGCTTCGTGAAATGCTTAAAGCCGTTGTTACCGACGGAGTAAGAAATGCATATGTAGCAGGCTATGACATAGGAGGCAAAACAGGTACGTCTGAAAAGGTCGCCGAAATGCAGGCAACAGGTGAAAGCGGCCTATATATCGCATCATTCTTAGGTTTTGCACCTATCGATAACCCCGAAATAGCCGTTCTTGTAATGGTAGATGAGCCGAGAGGCGATAGCCATTACGGTAGTGCGGTATCTGCACCTGTCGCAGCAGAGGTATTTAAGGATATACTTCCTTACCTTGGATATGAGCCCCAGTACACAGAAGAAGAGCTTGAAAACTACGCTATAAAGGTTCCCGAACTAAACAATAAAACATTAAGTGAAGCTAAATCTGCCTTAGATGCTTTAGGTCTTAATATTAAGATTGTAGGTAGCGGAGATACCGTACTTAAGCAACTGCCCGTGTATGGTGAAACCCTTAGTAAGGGCGGAAGTGTAATTGTTTACACAGAAGAGACCGATAGCTCCGATACGGTTACCACTGTTCCTGATTTTACAGGAATGACAGCAGGCGAGGCAAATACCGCGGCATACGGAGCGGGGCTTAACATAAAATACTCAGGCAACACAGGCTCTAACTCATTACACACCAGGGCATACGATCAGGATATAGCTAAAGGCACAGAGGTTACAATTGGTACTACTGTTACCGTCTATTTCCGAGAAGCCACCACGTCAGATTAGAAAGGACAATTAAATGCTGTTAAAAGATTTATTACCGAGCGTAAAAGGAAATATTGGTAATACGGAAATAGTCGATATAACTTGCGATTCCCGTAAGCTAAAAAAAGGTTTTGCATTTGTTTGCATTAATGGTTTTACCTCGGACGGACATAAATTTGCAGCTTCAGCCGTCGAGGCTGGCGCCGCAGTTGTTATTGCCGAAAAGCCTACGGGTGGATCCTGCGAGGTTATCGTAGCCGATACC
>JAZUNC010000031.1:0-2086 GCA_045603945.1 Acutalibacteraceae bacterium
CGGCCGCCGAATGCCGTCAAGAGCACCAAAGACAAAGCCATCCACGGCAGCACAGGCAAAATACAATAAGCTGCAGGCTGTCAAAAAGTTAGTTCGCCTTATAAATGCCAATTTTGACGAGCAGGACATTATAATGCACCCTACATATGAGCAGGCAAAAGCACCCCAATGTGAAGAGGATGCCCGAAAAGATTTAGTTAACTATCTACGCCGTGTTAAAAACCGTCGTGTGTCTGAGCTTAAAAAGGTTGAAAAAGCTCTTGCCGCTTTGCCTGACACAGAGGCTCTTGTTGAACAGCGTAAAGAGCTTGAGAGCCGCCGCCGCAAGCTTATGGCACCCTTCAAGTATGTCTACTGCATCGAGAAAGTGGAATACAAAACGGGCAGATATGCAGGTCGCGATAACTGGCACTTTCACCTGTTTATCACTGGCGGCATTACCCGAAACATTTTAGAGTCAATGTGGTCTAACGGTCTTAGAACTAATGCAGACCAATTCCAGCCTGACAAATATGGTCCCGAAGCTATTGCTAAATATATGGCAAAAGACCCACAGGGAGCCAAACGCTGGGTCTGTTCCCGCAACCTGGACAAGCCAGTGGAAAGCAAGCCTAAGGATGGTAAAATCTCACGACGTGGCGTGGCAACTATGGCACAGCTTCGTGTGGATGATGCGGCATACTGGGAAAACCGATATAAGGGTTATAAATTCATCCGTTGTTATGCACGCTATAACGATTATAACGGACATTGGTATGTGTCTGTTGTGATGTATAAAGCCGATTCGGGTGCACCGCCTCGGTGGAACCAAGATGAATGGCTGACAGAATAAAAAAGAAAAGAGGAAAAAACAATGTCATCAGAAACAAATATTTTCACTTGCGAGTTTTGCGGTCAAGTGCTCATAGGTATGGATGAGTGCGACTGCTGGCAGGCACGCCGAGCAAAAAAATAGCCGACCAAATAAGTCGGGCATCCTTGGCGATAAACGATATATTCGGCGGAGACTGCACCAAGCAGGGCTATAGCCCTGTAGCTGACGAGCATATAGACCTTATGAACAATATCGCAGAATTAATTGCAAATGAAAAGCTTAATTCCGCTTCGCTTACTTTGGTAAGCGGCACAAAGGCAAAGCTGACACGCGGGGCAAAGGGTGCTATCAAGGTAGAGCGTTCGGAAACTAAAAAATCCTCTACGGAGGTTGACTGATTATGCAATATATTGCGTACATAATCACAGCCGCTGACGAGTTGTGGAATAACAGACCAAGAGAGAACATAACGGAATAAAAAAGCGAGGTATTATAGCAGATGAAAAAAGATTTTACAAGAGACTATGTAACAGAGGCTTTTCGGCTTTATGCGAAATTTGGAAAGATTTCTTATGAGCAAGCTCGACAAATCGTTTACGAAGAGGAGTTAGAAAAACATTCTTTGTGCAATCCAAAGTCTGCTGTGTTGCAGGCCGAAAAAGCAGTAGAGAAGCAAACACCAATGTTGCTTGATATTCTCGCCGTCGATAAAACAATCGAGCTTTTACGACGTGGGGGCAAAGAGCATATTATAGCAGCTATAAATGCTGTGTATTTCGCATATCCACAGCAACCTATACATAAGGGTGACATCTCTGACCGTGTGCACCGATATGCTGTTGTTTGCCCTACGGACGAAAGAACGATTTATCGTTGGTTGAGAGAAGCAAGGCTACTGTGTGCTGCCGTGCGTGGTCTACGCATTGCTGATACTATCGAGAAGAAAAAATAAAAAGTTATGATAATGTTGTCAGTAGTAGACCATAATAATATGCTATAATACACAAAACAAATAATTTTCGTTTGCAAGCGTTCGATATTTATCGGACGCTTTCTTTATATGCTGATATAGGAAACATCGGCGAAGGTGGGTAGGTGGGAAAATTGCTTAAGGCTTGTAGTTATTGCGGCGGCATTCATCCACACGGATATAAGTGTCCCGCAAAACCAAAGAGCACTTATGTACGCAACAAAGATATTCAAGCCTTCCGAAACTCAAAAGAGTGGAGAGACAAGCGTAACGAAGTCGGAGGCCAAGCGGTCTTAGGAAGA
>JAZUNC010000032.1:0-2759 GCA_045603945.1 Acutalibacteraceae bacterium
TTATTTCCGTGACGACCAGCCATCTTATCGCCGACAGAAATCTTACTCTTCTGAGAAATATAGCAACGTACAACAAGATTTACACCCGGAGAAAGCTCGGAAGAGTTCTCGCGTGAGAATACCTTAACATCAACGATTGTACCGTATTCACCGTGAGGAACGCGGAGAGATGTATCGCGAACTTCCCTTGCCTTCTCGCCGAATATTGCACGAAGGAGGCGTTCTTCTGCGGTGAGCTCGGTTTCGCCCTTAGGTGTTACCTTACCTACAAGGATGTCACCTGCGGTAACCTCTGCACCTATACGGATAATTCCGCGTTCGTCAAGATCCTTAAGGGCATCTTCACCGACGTTAGGAATATCGCGGGTGATTTCCTCGGGTCCAAGTTTGGTGTCTCTTGCTTCGATTTCGTATTCCTCAATATGGATAGAGGTATACATATCTTCACGAACAAGCTTTTCGTTTATGAGTACAGCGTCCTCGTAGTTATAACCTTCCCAGGTCATAAAGCCGATAAGAGCATTACGGCCGAGAGAAATTTCACCGTTATCGGTAGCAGGACCGTCGGCAATAACCTCTCCCTCTTCAATCTTTTGACCTATATTAACTATGGGACGTTGATTTATACAGGTTCCGTGGTTGGAACGGAGGAACTTGATAAGCTCGTACTCGTCAACCTCTCCGTTTTTAGCCTTAATAACAATTTTGTCTGCGGATGCAGATATTACAGTTCCTGCACGCTTTGCAAGAACAACAACGCCAGAGTCGACCGCAGCCTTATACTCGATACCTGTTCCAACAAAAGGACTTTCGGTAACAAGTAGGGGCACTGCCTGCTTCTGCATGTTAGATCCCATCAGTGCACGGTTGGTATCGTCGTTTTCAAGGAAGGGTATCATTGCTGTTGCAACAGATACAACCATTTTAGGCGATACGTCCATAAAGTCAACCTGAGAGGGTTCAATCTCAAGGAAGTCATCACGGTGACGTGCGTTTACCTTTGCACGAACGAAATGACCATTCTCGTCGAGAGGCTCATTTGCCTGTGCTATAACAAACTCGTCCTCTGCATCAGCGGTCATATAAACTACATCGTCAAGTACCTTTCCTGTTGCTTTATCAACACGGCGGAAAGGTGCCTCAATGAAGCCATATTCGTTAATTTTTGCAAAGGTTGCAAGATATGAGATAAGACCGATGTTAGGTCCTTCAGGGGTCTCGATAGGACACATACGACCGTAATGGGTATAGTGAACGTCTCGAACCTCGAAGGAGGCGCGGTCACGGGAAAGTCCTCCCGGACCAAGGGCCGAAAGACGACGCTTGTGGGTCAACTCGGACAGAGGGTTGGTCTGATCCATAAACTGAGAAAGGGGCGAAGAACCAAAGAACTCTTTAATTGCGGCAACTACAGGGCGGATATTAATAAGCGACTGTGGAGTGATAGAGTCAACATCCTGTGCCTGAAGAGCCATTTTTTCGCGGACTACCCTCTCCATTCTGGAGAAGCCGATGCGGAACTGGTTCTGGAGGAGCTCGCCTACAGAACGGATACGACGGTTGCCTAAGTGGTCGATATCGTCGGTAGTTCCAACCTCATAAGGCAGGTTTACGAAATAGTTGACCGATGCAAATATATCGTCAACAGTGATATGCTTAGGAATAAGAGCACCGAGATTTGCTGTGATAGCCTCAGAAATCTCTTCCTCGGTAGAATTATTTTCGAGTATTTCCTTAAGAACACGGAAAGAAACATTCTCGTTTACGCCGAGTGCCTTGGTGTCGAAGGAAACGAAATTATTAATGTCTACCATACCGTTGGTAAGTATCTTGAGCTCGCGAACTACACCGTTTACATCCTCGACCTTGATGTAAGCTTCACTTACACCCTTAGCCTCAAGCTCTAAAGCACGCTCTTTTGTAATGAGCTCTTCGGGCTCGGCAATTATTTCGCCTGTAAGACCGTCAATAACGGCGCGGGAAAGCACCTTGCCTGTAAGACGGGAAGCAAGGCTTAATTTCTTATTATACTTATAGCGTCCAACGCGGGAAAGGTCATATCTACGCTCGTCAAAGAAGAGCTGTGCAATGTAGCTCTGTGCACCGTCTACAGTTGCAGGCTCGCCAGGGCGAAGCTTTTTATAAACCTCTATAAGAGCATCTTCAACATTTGTAGTAGTATCCTTATCTAAGGTTGCGGCAAGACGCTCTTCATCACCTATAAGCTGACGAATCTGCTCATTGGTTGCAACACCCAAGGAACGAACAAATGTAGTAAGAGGCAGCTTACGGTTTTTGTCTATACGTACATAAAGCACGTCACTTAAATCGGTCTCATACTCGAGCCAAGCACCACGGTTAGGTATAATAGTAGAGTTGAAGAGCTTTTTACCTGTTTTCTCCTCAATTTTAACACCATAGTAAGCACCAGGAGAACGGACGAGCTGAGAAACAATAGCACGCTCTGCTCCGTTGATAACGAAGGTGCCTGATTCGGTCATAATGGGGAAATCGCCAAGGAAAACTTCACTTTCCTTAATTTCACCAGTTTCGTTGTTTAAAAGGCGGGCTTTTACACGGAGAGGTGCGGCATAAGTCGTATCTCTTGCCTTACACTCCGTTACATCATACTTCGGCTTCTCATCAAGACGGTAATCAATGAAATCAAGCACAAGATTGCCGGTATAATCGGTAATGGAAGACATATCCTGAAGGGCTTCCTTAAGACCCTCTTCCACAAACCACTTGTAAGAGTCCTT
>JAZUNC010000033.1:0-7021 GCA_045603945.1 Acutalibacteraceae bacterium
GCAGACGTTGGAAGCCCGAACCGAGCAGAGAACACCCACCTGCTTAAAGTGCAGGTTATCTTAATGCCCGATACGGCAGGGTGGGTGGCATGCTGCCACACCCAATACGAGAAATATAGTCTCAATATAAAATAAATTTGGCAGAATCAACCCATAATTTAATTTAGAAGAACAAAATACTACAAGCAGAGGACAATGCCCAAGCCTATACGGTGGGAGCGAAAGCCTTTGCTTATTTTTATGCATAAATCAAGGATTTTAGCGGCTAATTAATAAATTAAAAAATTTTTTAAATTTCCTATTGACTTTAACGCTTTAAAGTGCTATACTATACAACACAAAAGGGTGTGGGGCAATAGCCCTGCATTCTTTGTTAGAAATTATTGGCGGAAGACCGCCTGAATAAAAGGAGATTTTTGTTATGAAAAAATTACTTGCTTTAGTGCTTTGTATCGCACTTGTTGCTTGCGGCTTTGCAGGCTGCGGCACTAAGGATGACGGCAAATATGTTGTAGGCATCTGCCAGCTTGTTACCCACGAAGCTCTTGATGCGGCAACCAAAGGCTTCAAGGATGCTATCGTCGAAGCACTGGGTGAAGAGAATGTTGAGTTTATTGAGCAGAACGCAGCCAACAATCCCGACACCTGCACCACCATCGTTAACGACTTCGTTTCTAAAAATGTAGACCTTATTATGGCGAATGCCACCCCTGCTCTTCAGGCGGCATATAATGCAACCGAAGAGATTCCGATTCTCGGCACCTCGGTTACCGAGTACGGCGTTGCCCTTGAGATAGAAAACTTCTCGGGTACTGTTGGCGGAAACATTTCGGGTACCTCTGACCTCGCTCCTCTTACCGAGCAGGCACAGATGATCATCGACCTTGTTCCCACTGCAAAAACTGTTGGTATGCTTTACTGCAAGGCAGAGGCAAACTCTGATTATCAGGTAAAGGTCGTTAAGGAATATCTTGGAAACAAGGGTATTACCGTTAAGGACTACGGCTTCAACGGCTCTGAGGACGTAGCTCAGGTTGCTGAGGCAGCCGCAGGCGCTTGCGATGCAATTTACATACCCACCGACAACACCGCCGCTTCCTGTGCAGAGACCATCAACGGTGTGGTTTCTCCCAAAAAGGTTCCCATCATTGCAGGTGAGGCAGGAATCTGCAGGGGCTGCGGAATTGCAACCCTTTCTATCAGCTACGAGCAGCTTGGCCGCACCACGGGTGAGATGGCAGTTAAAATCTTAAAGGGCGAGGCAGACATTTCCGAAATGGCTATCGAGTATGACAAGAAGCCTGTTAAGAAATATAACAAGACCCTTTGTGACGAGCTTGGAATCACCATTCCCGACGGATATGAGGAGCTCAAATAATTTTGGTTGCTTTTAGCATAGATTTATATTAAAATAGATGTGCCGCCACAGGTTTGTGCCGCGGCACATTTGCTATATTACATAGGAGAACGTTATGGATTTTTTAAACTGGCTTGGAGCTATGCCGGGTGCCGCCGCTCAGGGTATGATATGGGGCATTATGGCAATCGGTGTTTATATCACCTTTAAAATTCTTGACCTTGCTGACCTTACGGTAGACGGCTCGATGGTTACGGGAATGGCAACCTGCGCTATTCTTATGGTAAACGGCTGGAATGTTTGGGCGGCTATGGGAGTTGCTTTTGTTGCAGGTATGCTTGCAGGTGTGCTAACGGGTGTTTTCCACACCGTTATGGGAATTCCCGCAATACTTGCAGGTATTCTTACTCAGCTTATTCTTTGGTCGGTAAACCTTAAAATAATGGGCAAGGCAAATCAGGCATTGCCCTCAAGAAAATATGATGTCCTTATCACCCAGATGGAAAAATATGAGGCTCTTGTATATCTGTTTATCATCTGCGTGGTGCTTATTGCAGTGCTTTATTGGTTCTTTGGCACACGTTACGGAATGTCTATCCGTGCCACAGGCTGTAACGAGAAAATGTCCCGTGCTCAGGGCATCAACACCAATTTAATAAAGGTTGTGGGCTTTACCCTTTCTAACGGAATAGTTGCTTTTGCAGGTGCTCTTCTTGCACAGTATTCGGGCAAGGCAGACATTTCCGACGGACGCGGTGCAATAGTTATCGGTCTTGCGGCAGTTATTATCGGCGAGGCTATCGTTTCCAGAATGGGTCAGAACTTTGTAATTCGCCTTACGGGTGTGCTCATAGGCGGTATTATCTATTACATTGTTTATCAGACGGTAATATTCTTAGGTCTGGATACCGACCTTTTAAAGATGCTTTCGGCACTTGTTGTTGCAGTATTTCTTGGTGTTCCGTATCTTAAAAAAAGATACTTTACAAAAGCTACAAAAAGGGTAAAGGAGGCGGCATAGGTGTTAGAGCTTAAAAACATAACTAAAATATTCAATGCCGGCACAGTTAATGAAAAGGTTGCTCTTGACGACCTTTCAATAACCCTTGAGGACGGAGATTTTGTTATGTCATCGGCGGAAACGGAGCAGGAAAATCTACCATGCTCAATGCCATTGCAGGAACATTTCCTGTGGATGAGGGTAATATTATAATAGACGGTACAGATATAACAAAGCTTCCCGAATATAAGCGTGCAAAGCTTATCGGCAGAGTTTTTCAGGACCCTATGACGGGAACAGCCGCTGATATGTGGATAGAAGAAAATATGTCGATAGCTATGCGTCGCGGCCAGTCAAGAGGACTTGGCTGGGCTATAAACGATGCCGACCGCAAGGTGTTCAGAGAAATGCTTAAACGTCTTGATTTAGGACTTGAAGATCGTCTCTCTACAAAGGTGGGTCTGCTTTCGGGAGGTCAGCGTCAGGCAATAACCCTGCTTATGGCGGCTATGAACAAGCCCAAGCTTTTACTTCTTGATGAACATACTGCCGCTCTCGACCCGAAAACTGCGGCAAAGGTGCTTTCCATAACCCGTGAGATTGTTGAGGAAGAAAAGCTTACAACAATTATGATAACCCACAATATGAAGGATGCTATTGCCTTTGGTAACCGTCTTATTATGATGAATGCAGGTAAAATTATTCTTGATATAAAGGGAGAGGAAAAGGCAAAGCTGACGGTTGAAGATTTGCTTAAAGCCTTTGCAAAAGCAGGCTCGGACGGAGCTGCAAACGACCGTATGCTCTTAATTTAGTGAATTGTGGCATTTTTTTGGCAGAATAACGGTTAATTTTGAAAAAATAAAGTTGCAATATTAACTTTACTGTGCTAAAATAGTATTCAGATATTTTTTTAGAAAATTATAATCAAACAGAAAGAGGAGATTTTTTATGAAATCATTTTTCAAAAAAGCTGTCGCTGTGGTTATGGCTGTTGCTATGCTTTTCAGCCTTGCAGCTTGCGGCGCAAACTATACCGCAGACAATACTGAGTTTGTAATCGGTGTTTCCGGCCCCCTTACAGGTGATGCAGCTGTTTACGGTGTTGCTGTTCAGCAGTCGGCTCAGCTTGCTATTGACGAAATCAACGCAGCAGGCGGCTTAAACGGCGTAAAGTTTAAGTTTGTTGCTACCGACGACACTCACGACGCTACTAAGGTTGCCGCTAACTATGCTTCTATGCTTGAGGGCGGAATGCAGGTTTCTCTCGGAACCGTTACCACCGGCCCCGGCCTTGAGTATTCTAAGCTTTCTGCAGAGGATAACGTATTTTTCCTTACTCCCTCTGCTTCGGGTGACGACATTCCTCAGTACGACAACGGCTTCCAGATGTGCTTTGCAGACGGTAACCAGGGTAAGGTTGCTGCTGAGTATGTAAACGGTGTTTACAAGAATCAGACCATCGGCATCTTCTACAAGTCAGACGATGCTTACTCCAACGGTATTTATCAGCAGTTCAAGGAGAATCTCGATTCTTCCATCAAGACCACCGAGGCTGTATTTACCGATGCAAACAAAACCGACTTCTCTGCTCAGATTACCGCACTTAAAGATTGCAAGTTCATCTTTATGCCCATCTACTATCAGCCTGCATCTGTATTTATGACTCAGGCTAAGACTCAGGTTGCAGCTGACGCTATCTACTATGGATGCGACGGATTCGACGGTCTTGCAGGCCAGCTTGACCTTTCCACCATTCCTCAGGAAATTTCTATGCTTTCTCACTTCGATTCTAATGCAACCACAGGCGCTGCTGCAGATTTCGTTAAGAAATATACCACAAAGTACGGTACCGAAACCCTCAACCAGTTCGGCGCTTCTGCTTACGACTGTGTATATGCAATATTTAACGCTATGAAGGCTGCTATCGATGCAGGCGAGCAGATTGACGTTACCATCTCTGCTTCTGACCTCTCTAACATTCTCAAAAAGCAGTTCACCGGCGACTTCACCTACAGCGGTGTAACAGGTAACAACATTAAGTGGCAGGCAAATGGCTATGTTGAAAAGGCTGCCGTTAAGTACGACCTTAAAAAGGCCGACTAATTCGGAAAAACATAGCAAAAACAGTATTTAAAATTAGCCGGCGCAGGTTTTCGCGTGCCGGCTAATTTGTCAATTTATAAATAGGATATAAAGTATGAATATTATAGAAACTTTATTAAATGGACTCAGCATGGGCAGTACCTACGCTATGATAGCCCTTGGTTATACAATGGTTTACGGTATTGCAAAAATGCTTAACTTTGCCCACGGCGATGTTATTATGGTGGGCGGATATATGATTTTCCTTTCTCTTACCGCGGTAGGAAGTCCTATTATCGGACTTGCGGCGGCGGTTGTTTTCTGCGTGCTGCTGGGTGTTACCATTGAAAAGGTGGCATACAAGCCTTTGCGTGGTGCATCGCCCTTGGCGGTACTTATCACTGCTATCGGTGTAAGCTATCTTTTGCAGTCCACTGCTCAAATGATTTTTGGCTCGGCTCCTAAAATGGTAATTTTTGGAAATATGGGCAACATAGAGATGGGCGATTTAAAAATCCCCGTTTACACCCTTGTTACCCTCGGCTGTTCTACCGTTATAATGGTTGCATTAAGCCTTTTTGTAAAATATACAAAAATAGGCAGAGCTATGATTGCCGTTTCTGAAGATAAGGGTGCGGCTCAGCTTATGGGTATAAACGTTAACGGAATAATCACTATAACCTTTGCTATAGGCTCGGCTCTTGCCGCTTTTGCAGGCTTCTTTATGCTTATGAAGTCACCAAGTCTTACTAATACCCTCGGTGCAATGCCCGGAATAAAGGCATTTACTGCGGCGGTTATCGGCGGTATCGGCTCCATTCCAGGTGCGATGCTGGGCGGTATTCTTATGGGTGTGGTAGAGGCTGCTTCCTTCACCCTGCCCGCAGTTGCCCCCTATACCGACGCTATTGAGTTTTCTATTCTTATAATTATTCTCCTTGTTCGTCCTTCGGGCATACTTGGTAAGAAAAGGAGGGAGAAGGTATAATGGCAAAGAGTTTATCAAAAATCAAGTGGAAGCATTATGTGAACTACATAGTGGTGTCAATATTCACCGTAGTTTTTGCAGTAATGTCCTTAACAGGGGCTTTATCCGCTTCGGGCATATATCTTCTCGAAAAAATTGCAATAGCCATTATGCTTGCAGTTTCCCTTTCGGTTGTAGTAGGTTTTCTTGGCGAGCTGTCCTTAGGTCACGCAGGATTTATGTGCGTAGGTGCTTATCTTGGCGGTAAAACAGCTTCGGTGCTTGAACCTATCTTAGGTGAAGTTCCCACCCTATTAGTTTCTCTTATTGTCGGTGGTGCGGTTGCAGCTATTTTCGGAATAATAATCGGTCTACCTGCACTCCGTCTTCGCGGTGACTATCTGGCCATCGTTACCCTTGCCTTCGGTGAAATTGTCCGTTCTATATTTATGAACTCGTCCGACGAGTCCTTCGGCGGTTCACTGGGTCTGGAAACCCCCCGCTTTGATAAAGACACCCTTTTCATAATCGCACTTGTATTAGTTCTTGCCTGCCTTGCAGTCACCCAAAATCTTATTCGCAGTAAGCACGGCAGAGCCATTACCTCTATCCGCGATAATGAGATTGCCGCACGTGCTACAGGTATAAATGTTACCAAGTATAAGCTGTTTGTATTCACAATTTCCTCCTTCTTTGCGGGAATTGCAGGTGTGCTTTACAGCTATTCTAACTTTACGGTACAAAGCACAAAGTTCAGCTATAACTATTCTATTGAAATTCTTGTAATGGTAGTGCTGGGCGGAATGGGAAGCATTAACGGCTCTATTATTGCCGCTACCCTTATTACCTTCCTTGACCAGAAGCTTCAAACAATCCTTACAGGTAATCTTGCTGTGCTTCAGGATCTGTTCTATGCCCTTATTCTTATAGTGCTTGTTATCTACAACAATGCACCCGGACTTAAGGCATTCCGCGAGAAATACAATATTAAAAATCTTTTCGCAAGATTTAAGAGCAATAACCCCTCTAAGGTACGGGATGATGAGGCAAAGTGGGACCGCGTGCCCACCAAAATTAAAATGGATGAGGTCCTTTCGGTAGATATTCAGGTAAGCTCTCCTTATACACCCGATAAGGGAACAAAGGAGGATAAATAATGAGTAAAGTTGTTTTAAAAACTGAAAATCTTGGAATTTCCTTTGGCGGACTAAAGGCTGTTCAGGACCTTAACCTGGAAATAAAAGAGGGTCAGCTTTACGGACTTGTTGGTCCTAACGGAGCAGGAAAAACCACCGTTTTCAATATGATTACAGGTGTATATAAGCCCACTACAGGCAAGTTCTGGCTTGACGGTGAAAACCTTACGGGAAAGGGTCAGGAAATCATTAACCATAAGGGAATTGCCCGTACATTCCAAAATATCCGTCTTTTCAACAATATGACGGTTATAAGAAAAGTTCTTGTGGGACTTCATAATCAGCCTGAGTTTAAATGCTCTCTCATTGAAAGCATTCTCCGTTTACCCCGTCACTTTAAAACCGAAAAGGCAATGCGTGAGCGTGCAAAGGAGATACTTCGCATAGTAGGACTTGAGGAGGAGAGAAATAATCTT
>JAZUNC010000034.1:0-5327 GCA_045603945.1 Acutalibacteraceae bacterium
CCACGATACCATACTTAAGTTGGACGAGCTGGGTCACGTTATCCCCACTACCTATAAGTATCTTGAGGAATATTCAGGAATTCCCGTAAGCGAGGTCTCTATGTCCGACCCCAAGGTATACAGCCTGTTTTATTCTACCGAGGCTCTGGGTGTAACACCTGAGTCTATAGATTCTACTACAGGCACCTACTGCATACCTGAGTTTGGCACTTCCTTTGTTCGCGGAATGCTTCACGATTGCCAACCAAAGAATTTCTCCGACCTTTTGCAGATATCAGGGCTTTCGCACGGTACCGATGTTTACCTCGGCAACGCTAAGGATCTGATCGAAAAGAAGATTTGTACCATTTCTGAGGTTATAGGTACACGTGATAATATAATGGTGTACCTTATCCATCAGGGAATGGACGAAAGTCGCGCCTTTAAAATTACCGAAACGGTTCGTAAAGGTCTTGTGGCAAAGGGTAAGGTATCCAAGGAAGATTGGGGTGCAATGGAGGATGATATGCGTAAGGTAAATGTACCCGAGTGGTATATCGAATCCTGCGGAAAAATCAAGTATATGTTCCCCAAAGCCCATGCCGCTGCCTATGTTACCGCCGCTATAAGGGTAGGTTGGTATAAGGTTTATAAGCCCATCGAGTTTTATTGTGCCTACTTTACGGCCCGTCCCGAAGATGTAGATGTAGAAACCATCTTAAAGGGCAAGGATGCTGTAAAAGCCTATATCCGTAACATAAAGCTTAAAGGTAAGGAGGCTACCAAGAAAGAGCTTGATGTATATGAGAATATGCTTATATTTAATGAGATGTATGAAAGAGGGCTAGAGATTTTGCCAATAGACCTTCATAAATCCCACGCAAGAAAGTTTTTGGTAGAGGACGGAAAGATGCGTCTGCCCTTTGGAGCACTTGGCGGAGTAGGAGATAAGGCGGCAGAAGCTCTCTATGAAGCGGCACAGTCGGGAAATTATCTTTCCAAGCAAGAATTCCAGCAAATGGCGGGTGTTTCTAAAACCGTTATAGAAGCTCTTACCGATATGGGTGTGCTTGACGAGCTCCCCGATACCAATCAAATGACATTGTTTTAGTTATATTAAACAAAACGGACTGCGTTAGAATAGTAAAACTGTCTAAAAAAGGTTACAACAATACTTAAAAGGTTGCAATTTTGTAACTTTTCGTTATAATTGTTAAGGTGCTTGATTACAAGCCTGTAACTTTTTACAAAGGAATGATTATTATTCAGGACGCAGTCATCTCATTTATTGAGAAAATTAAAGACGCGAAAAGACTCCACAAATTAATAGCATTTTTTGTTATAACAGTTATTCTTCTCACCGTATCGGTAATCGCATCGGGTGTGAGAGTTACCTATAATGTAAAGTATAATGACGCCGTTCTTGCTAATGTTACAAGTCGTTCTGTTTACGACTCTGCAATAGAAAAAGCAAGTGCTTCTATGTCGGGAACAGGTTCTGAAATCGCAGAGGCTAAGCTCGAGGCAGTTCTCACCGTTAATTCTAAAGGTGCATCAGACGAAGAGGTAAGTCAGCTTATACTTAAGAATTCTCCCTCTGTTTGCTACGGCTTTGAAGTAAAAGCAGGAGACAAGACCATAGCTTTTGTTACCGATAAAAACGTAGTAAGTACTGCAACCGATGCACGTCTTGCAAGCTTTAACGTTAAGGGTGCAGAGTGCAAAAGCAGCTTTACTGAAGAGCTGACCGTTAAGCCTGCATATTTTCATATTGAAAAGCTCACAAGTGATGCAGATGTAAAAACCGCTATAGATACCCTCAATGTAAAAACAGTTGCGGTAACAAAAAAGGTTTATACCGTTAAATACGATACAATAACTAAAAAAGATTCTTCTAAAAACGCTGGCTATCAGAGTGTTTTGACTAAAGGCGTAAACGGTTCTAAGCAAACGACAGAGCAGGTAACCTACTTAAACGGTGTTGCTGTTAGTGAGCCTGTTGTTTCTGATGTTGTTCTCGAATACCCTATAGATCAGGTTCTTCTTATCGGAACTAAAAATGTTTATATAAGCTATGCACCGCAAAATGCGTCCACTTCAGGTTTCAAATGGCCTCTCAGCGTACGCGGAGTGCTTTCTTCCGATTACGGCCCGAGAACCAGAGATTACCATTACGGTATAGATTTGGCTGTTCCCGAAGGAACAAGCATTATTGCGGTTAAAGGCGGAAGAGTAATAGAAGCAAGCTATGATAATAGCTACGGATATTATGTGCTGATTGACCACGGTAATGGTGTTAAGACAAGATACGCACACAACAAACGCAATGTCGTGTCAGTAGGACAGACCGTTTCAGCAGGACAGCTTATAGCCCTTTCAGGAAATACAGGAAACTCATCAGGACCTCATCTCCATTTTGAGGTTATTATAAATGGCAACAGAGTTAACCCAGGTTATTATATCGATCTCAGTTCTTGCCCCAGATTAAAATAAACAAAACATATCCCAACAGTTCAAAGTAACGGTTGGGATTATTTTTTTATCACTACCTTTTATAAGTTGCATGTGATAACACATAATAAAAAGCACTCTGATATATAGGAGTACACACTAAAACTTGACTAAACCACCACATATGGTGTATAATATTACCAACTATATACAAGGAGTAATATTTGTGGCTAAAACTGTAAAAGAATACGGAAACGACAGTATAACTCAACTTAAAGGTCCAGATCAGGTGCGGCTACGTCCTGCAGTAATCTTCGGCTCTGACGGGCTTGACGGTTGCGAGCATTCTGTTTTCGAGATAATTTCTAACTCAATAGACGAGGCTCGTGAGGGCTACGGTAAAAAGATAATTATCACCAAATATTCTGACGGAGCTATAGAGGTGCAGGACTTTGGACGAGGAGCACCTGTCGATTTCAATAATAAAGAACAACAGTATAACTATGTCCTTCTTTTTGAAACTCTATATGCAGGTGGCAAGTACAATACCAACAACGGCGGCGACTATGAATATTCTATAGGTCTAAACGGCCTAGGCCTTGCTTCTACCCAGTTTGCAAGTGAGTATATGGACGTCGAGATAAAGCGTGACGGATATAAATATAATCTCCATTTCGAAAAGGGCTTTAATATCGGAGGGCTTAAAAAAGAGCCTTATAGCGGTAAGGATACAGGCACCAAAACAAAATGGAAGCCCGACCTTAACGTCTTCACTGAAATAGATATTCCCGTAGATTATTTTATCGACACCTTAAAGCGGCAGGCTGTAGTAAATGCAGGACTTGTTTTTGTGTTTAGAGAACAGCAGGGAAATCGCTTTATAGAAAAAGAAATATGCTATAAAAACGGCATTACCGACTATATTGGAGAAGTTGTGGGCGAGGATGCACTTACCACTGTTCAGAGCTGGCAAACCGACCGAAAGGGTAGAGACCGTGAGGACAAGCCCGAATATAAGGTTAAGATTAATGCCGCCCTTTGCTTTTCCAATAAAAAGCAGATAAAAGAATATTATCATAACTCCAGCTGGCTTGAACACGGCGGAGCTCCCGAAAAGGCAGTGCGTAATGCCTTTGTTTATCAGATAGATGCGTATATTAAACAGCAAAATAAGTATTCTAAAAATGAAAGCAAAATAACCTTTTCGGATGTTGAAGAATGTCTTGCGTTGGTAGTTTCTTCATTTTCGACACTCACATCTTACGAAAATCAAACCAAGAAGTCTATCACAAATAAGTTTATTCAGGAGGCTATGACCGACTTCTTCAGGCATCAGCTTGAAATATATTTTATTGAGAATAAAGCAGAGGCCGATAAAATAGCCGATCAGGTGCTTATAAATAAGCGTAGCCGTGAAAAAAGCGAGAAAGAGCGTATAAATATTAAAAATACCCTGCAGACCAAAGGCTCAGATATGGTCAACCGTGTGCAGAAGTTTGTTGACTGCCGCAGTAAAGACCCTGCCGAGCGAGAAGTCTTTATAGTTGAGGGTGACTCGGCAATGGGCTCCTGTAAGCTCGCCCGTGATGCAAATTTTCAGGCTATTATGCCTGTCCGCGGAAAGATACTTAACTGCTTAAAGTCCGAGTATGAAAAGATATTTAAAAGCGAAATAATTACCGACCTTATAAAGGTGCTCGGTTGCGGTGTTGAGGTAAAGTCAAAGGCTAATAAGGACCTGTCCACCTTCAGCCTTGAAAATCTTCGCTGGAATAAGGTAATTATCTGTACCGATGCCGATGTAGACGGCTTCCATATAAGAACCCTCATTCTTACAATGATATACCGTCTTATGCCCACACTTATAAACGAGGGAAAGGTATTTATTGCCGAAACACCTCTTTATGAGATTAATACTAAGGAGAAGCCTTATTTTGCATATGACGAAAAGGAAAAGAATGAAATTTTGCAGACTATAGGCAATCAGAAATACACCATTCAGCGTTCTAAAGGACTTGGCGAAAACCAACCCGATATGATGAACCTCACAACTATGAATCCCGAAACCCGTCGTCTTATACGCGTGCTTCCCGAGGATGCAGAGCAGACCTCGATAATGTTCGATATGCTGCTTGGTGACGACCTGCAGGGAAGAAAAGATTATATATCCGAAAACGGATACCTCTATATCGACGATGTAGACGTAAGCTAATTTAAACGGAGGAAATTATGGCTCCAAGAAAGAAAAAAGAAGTAAATGTAAAGCCTGCCGAAAAACCAAATGCGTTTATCGCAGGTGCAGGTACAGTTGTAGATCAGGCTATAACCGAAACCCTGAGAACTAATTTTATGCCCTATGCAATGAGCATAATTATATCCCGTGCAATCCCCGAAATAGACGGATTTAAGCCCTCTCACCGAAAGCTACTTTATACTATGTACAATATGGGACTTTTAAACGGCGGCACAATCAAGTCGGCAAACATTGTCGGTCGTACCATGCAGCTCAACCCTCACGGAGATGCCGCTATCTACGAAACTATGGTTCGTCTTTCCGAGGGTAATGAGGCACTGCTTCACCCATATGTAAGGTCTAAAGGCTCCTTCGGTAAGGCATACTCCCGCGATATGGCATATGCTGCTTCCCGTTATACTGAGGCAAAGCTTGCACCAATAGCAGCAGAGCTTTTTGCAGATATTGATAAAGAAACAGTAGAATTTGTAGACAATTACGATTCTACTATGAAAGAGCCAACACTCTTTCCTGTTACCTTTCCGTCAATACTCGTAAATGCAAATATGGGTATTGCCGCAGGTATGGCAAGTAATATCTGTCCTTTCAACCTTAGAGAGGTATGTAACACAACTATCGCATATATTAAAGATAACGATATAAA
>JAZUNC010000035.1:0-5952 GCA_045603945.1 Acutalibacteraceae bacterium
AGGAATACTTAAAAGGGAGTTGCGTAAGCCTGTAAGAAGAATACCTTTTCTTAAGGCTTTGTTTTTTATGGCAAAAACTATAAAAACGACTATACTTACCACAAGTAAAGCAAGCCCCAGCATATTTGCGGCAATAGGCAATGCACTGGACTGATTAGGGCTGAAAATCAGATAGGGTGAGTATATAAATATCACCGCCGCCAAAGCTATTAAACCTATCTGAAACAGGTTTATTTTGCATATGGCTTTATCCTCTAAGGTAGAAGCTTTTTCTCTTTTCGTATTTGTTATCCAATCCTCAAAGGGCTTTTTCGCACGAAGAAATATAAATATCAGCAGTAAAGCAGTAACTACAAAATAACTGCTGTAGCTTCCAAAGCCTAACACGCTGAAAATATAGCTTGATGTATTAAATACAAGAGGAAGCGACAGCCAAATTGCTGCAAATATCGTAAAAAATGAGATAAAAGAATATGAGCCTAAGGTATGGTTGAATTTTGCCTTCAAATTCTCATCCGATTCCTCAAACAGCTCGTTATCGGTTTTTACATCCTTTGTGCGGATAACGGCTAATGCGGTAATAGCGAAAGAGCAGGCTTCAAACAACAGCATTACCGAAAATCCAATTACAGGAAGATAGAGGCCGTAGGAAATACCCAACATACACACAAGTCCCACAGCAGCGACCGCCAGGGCTATCCATATAAGGGTTTTAAATCCCGATAGTGTTCGGCTTATAAGATTTTTAACCTGCTTTTCGATTTTTATCTCTCTTTTTGGGGATACATCTGTCTCCGAAATTCGCTCTCCCTTTAAAAGCTCGTCGCAGGTGACACCGAGCAGTTCGGCAAGGGGAGGTATCAGCGATATATCGGGATAGCTTTCATCTCGCTCCCAACGGCTTACAGCCTTATTGGAAACATTAAGTCGGTCGGCTACCTCCTGTTGGGTCATTCCATTAGCTTTGCGTAAAGCCGCAATAAACTGTCCTATAGATGTGTTTGCCATAGTATTGCCTCCAAGCAGTATTTACACCTGTATTCTACAGAAGCGGTAGTAAAAATAACAGCCCTTAAATCGAAAATCACTCTCGCAAAATGAGAATTTACACTTCTTAAAACAATTATAGCATATATTTATAATATTTACGAGAAAAAACGGCAGAGCTCTGCCGTTTTTTTCTATATAATCGGAAATCTAAGTGTAACCTTAAATAAATCTCCGTCTATGAAAATATCCATTTTTCCTTTTTGTAGTTCGGTCAGGCTTTTGGCAATAGAAAGTCCAAGACCGTTGCCCTCGGTGGTGCGGGATACATCTCCGCGTACAAACCGTTCCATAAGCTCGTCGGGAGATATATTGAGTGCCGCCTTTGATGTGTTGCGGAACACAAACAGAGCTTGGCTGTCCTTTTCCTCGAGGCTCAGGTATACACGGGAGCCTTCGAGAGAGTATTTGCAGGCATTGGTCATTAGGTTTTCAAACACTCGCCAGATTCTGCGGCTGTCCGCCATAATTCTAATGCCTTTTTCAGGCTGATTGACAATAAGCTCAAGGCCGGCCGATTGACAGCGTTCCTTAAATTCGCCTGCCGCTTGTGTAAGCAGCACCCCTGCATCACAGGGTGAAAGGTCTACCTCTAAATTTCCTGTATTAGCCTTAGAAATTTCCACAAGGTCATCGAGAAGCCTCTTTAAATGCTCAGATTTTCTGACTAAGACCTCGGCATATTCGGTGTGTTTTTTACTACCTGCTTCTTCTTTAGCAATAAGTCCTGCATAGTTGATAATAGAGGTCAGCGGGGTCTTAATATCGTGGGATACGTTTGTTATAAGCTCGGTCTTCATTCGCTCGCTCTGCATCCGCTCTTCAACGGCAAAATTCATACCGTCTGCGATACTGTTGAGGTTTTCTCCGTGACGCTTAAAATCCCAAAACATCATATTGGTGTCTATCTTATATGTCAGGTCGCCCTTAGCTATTGCATCGCCGCCCTTTTGGAGCTTACGCATAAAGATTGCCGAATAAAGAATGACAGGAATAATCATTAAACTTTTTATAAACCAAAACACAATAGAAATTTCTTCCATATTATAAGCCATCAAGAAAATTAAAAAGTCTAAAAATGTGAAAGCGGCAACTCCAAGTAAAGTCCGCCATATCAGCGGAATGCTTCTGAGTAGTTCTACAAGGCTCTTTAATAGTTTTTTAATAAAACCTGCTATTCTTTTTAAAAGGTGCCAAACAAAGGTGAGAAGCTTAAATATAACTGTGTTTTTAATAAGGCTTTTCTGCTTGATTCTCGCAGCGGCACTTACGCAAAGCCCTAAAGCTGCGTTTGCGGCAAGCAATACCCAAACTATAAGAAACACGACTAGTATTGTATCGTCGATGTAATAGGCATTTACAAAAAATATCGTGCCTATCACAAACAGGACAATATTTGCCGCCAGCAGTAGGTCAAAGGGCACGCGGTTGAGGGGGCCTGCGTATATGTCCTCGGTATTTGGTCTTCGGGCAGAGGCACACATCAGTACAGAAAAGCTTGCTACTGAAAGGGCAAAGAAGATGACCCCTATAACATAGACCCAATATCTCAGGGAAAAGCCAATGCTAATTATATTTCCTATAAACGCATATTCGTCCTCCACAGGAAGCCCCTCCTCTAAATATGCCTTAAAGGTGTAAATGCTTTCTGTCGAATCACCGACATTTTCCGCAAAGCTGATATATACCGCATTATTCTCCTTGTCCGCCGTAACATAATACGCTATGCTGTATTCCCACTTTTTGCTGTCGATGCTTAAATGCTCGGAAATGTTGCTGTCTACAATTTTTCCGTCGGACGAAAACAACTGAAATCTAAGGTTGCTGTTTTCGGGAGCATAATCATATATTTGGGCGTAATTATTTATAGAATTTTCCGCATTATAATCCATAATGTTATACGCATCGTTGCGAACTAAATTACCCAGATTTTGCTCGATAAGGCTCGCCTTAGAGTTTGTGTAAAACCCAAGGTCGATGCATAAAGCCGCACCAATTACGCTCGCCGCCACAATACAAAGGGAAACTATGCAAAGAATAAAGCATCCAATTTTTGCAGGAAAAGCTCTGTACCAATGTTTCATCTTTTATCTCCCTCCATTTTATAGCCGTGTCCCCATACCGCCTTAAGATATCTCGGCTCAGCAGGATTTATTTCAATTTTTTCCCGTATGTGGCGAATGTGAACGGCTATGGTGTTGTCTGTGGTGGTCGGATTTTCCCGCCATATCTCGCGGTATATTTCTCTTGGCGAAAACACCTTGCCAGGGTTTGCCATAAGCAGCTTAAGTATTTCATACTCGGTAGGAGTGAGGGATACGGGCTGACCGTCACAGGTGACAGTCTTAGCACTGTCGTCAAGCTCGATTCCGCCAACGTTAAGCAGATGAGATGTTGTTTTGCCTGCTCCGAGCTGCATATATCTGCGAAGCTGTGACCGCACCCTCGCAGTTACCTCTATGGGATTAAAGGGCTTGGTAATGTAGTCATCGGCACCAACATTAAGCCCTAATATCTTGTCACTGTCCTCACTTTTTGCAGTCAGCATAATGATGGGAACATTGCTGTGTTCCCTTATCCTCATCATAGCAGTTATTCCATCCATCTCGGGCATCATAATATCCATTAGAATAAGGTGTATTTCCTCTTGTTCTATTAAATTTAAGGCATCTTTGCCGCTGTAGGCTTCAAAAAGCCTGTAGTTTTGGTCGGATAAATATATTTTTAAGGCGTCTATAATATCCCTGTCATCATCGCATATAAGAATATTGTACATAAGTCTCCTCCTAAGTTCCTACTGCTTATATTATATCTGCCCTTTTATGAATTTTAAAGATGTAAAATGTTTAAGATTTTATTAATAAAAAAAGGCGGCTTGAAATCAAATAATTTCAAGCCATAGGATATTATCTATAAAATATGGATTATTACATTTTTTTGTTGCTATAGTGACAAAGGTATTATAACGATCTGAAATTCAAAATATTTGTAAAATACGTTGTTATCTGCCCCGATATTCTTGCTTTAGCACCTCAGCCATTTCTTCGGGTGATTCTTTACAACCGTCTGACAGCCACATTTTTATAATGGCATTTAGACCGTTTCTGAAAAATTCGATATGGTATTTAATATTGCTATCAATATGCTCTTGTTCTGCTCGCTTTGGATCGTAAATAGAAACAAGATGATTATCATCATAGCATAGCTTGAAATATGTTTTATAGAAAATTTGATTTTCCTTGATGTGTGTAAACATCTTAACCGCACCGCTTCGCTCATTAAAATAATCGTAATCGGCGAACAGATTGCTGAAATCATTTTCAAGTTTTCCCCTTGTTTTATCAGCAAGGTCAAATATATCAATATAATTTGCATAGAAAGTGCTTCGGTTAAGCCCCGCGTTTTTTATAATATCTGAAATAGTTATTTCTTTTATTTCACGGCTTTGCAGAAGTTCTATAAATGCCTTCTCAATTTTGTCCTGCGACCCTCTGCGGCGTTTGTTATTCTTTACATTCATAATTTTTCTCCATTATTCCAACATTTGTAGTAAAATTGATGATTGTTTTGCTTTTGCAAAAATATTATACTATTATTGCAATAAAAAGACAAGTGTTGGTTTAATGAAAGGAGTTTTTAAAATGAAAAAGAGTAGTTTAGTTGCACTCATTATGGGAACTGTGAGCGGAGTTTTGTTTGCCCTCGGTATGTGTATGGCACTTCTGCCGAAGTGGAATGCCTTTACGGAAGGTGTCATCTTCGGCGGTATAGGATTGCTCCTTGGTGTTATCACACTTCTAGTATGGTGTAGGATGGAAAACAAGGTTTTACCAAAATTCAGCGGCAAAAATATTCTTCGTACCATATACGGAATTATTGCTGTTTTAGTGCTGGGTATTGGTATGTGTATGTGCCTTGTTTGGGAACAAATTATATGGGGCACTCTCGTAGGACTTCTTGGCATAATTATGCTGATTGCTTTGATTCCGATGATTAAAGGTATTAAATGAAAGCATTAAAAATTGCGAAAAATCCTTATATAAGTCTTATATTTAACTTTGCTTATGCAGCGGGTAACTGCACCATAGGCTTTATCACACATTCGTGGTGGTTTATAACGGTGGGAGCATACTACTCTGTACTTGCCGCTACCCGATATTCTGTTCTCAAGGTTAAGAAAAAGGCAAACGGAAATTCTGACATCGAGTTTTTTGCAAAACGAATTACAGGTATTTTGCTGATTGTGCTATCCTTCTGCTTAATAGGCGTCAATATTTTATCTGCCATAAAAGAGCGTGGCACGAAATTCCACGAAATCGTAATGATTGCAATAGCAACCTACACATTCACAAAGATAACAGTTGCAATAATTGGATTGGTAAAGTTAAAACGACAGGCTTTACCAATCGCTACTACTTTACGGAACATATCGTTTGCAGATGCAGTTGTTTCCATTTATACCTTGCAACGATCAATGCTTGTATCATTTCCTGGTATGACGCAGGCAGATATTTTAGTTTTTAACATTTTAACGGGAACAGCCGCTTGGATTGTCGTGTTGTTTCTTGGAATTAATCTAATAGGAGGAAAACACGTAGATATGGCAAAATCAAAAATAGTAAAAGCAAATGAAAAAATTGCTGAGGCAGTAACGGACGGATACAAAAAAATTGAAAAAGGTGTTGTAGACGGCTATAAGAAAATCGAACAGGGCGTTGTTGATGGTTATACGAAAATTGAAGATAAGTTTGTAGACGCTTATCTCACAAAGGATGGCGAAACCGTAGAAGAAGCCAAAGCAAGACTGAAAAAAGAAAACAAATAGCAAAGCGGCGGCAGAGAGAATAAGTCTCCCTGCCGCCGTTCGTCGGTTAGTTGTAAATGTTAGAAATTTAGAGCCGTAAC
>JAZUNC010000036.1:0-2631 GCA_045603945.1 Acutalibacteraceae bacterium
AATATTCCTATTTGTCAGGATACAGGAATGGCGGTAGTTTTTGTCGAGCTGGGTCAGGACGTGCATATAGTCGGCGGCTTTTTTGAAGAAGCTGTTAATGCAGCTGTCCGTAAAGGCTACGAAGAGGGGCTTTTGCGTAAATCGGGTGTATCGGACCCCTTAAACAGAATAAATACAAATGATAATACCCCTGCTGTTATCCATACTAAAATCGTTGGCGGTGACAGAATAAAAATTACTGTTGCCCCAAAGGGCTTCGGCAGTGAGAATATGAGCGGTGTCCGAATGCTAACCCCTGCGTCTGGGCGAAAGGGTGTTATAGATGCCGTTCTTGATGTGGTGAAAAATGCAGGCAGTAACCCCTGTCCGCCGATTGTTGTCGGTGTGGGGATTGGCGGCGACTTTGAGCAGTGTGCTCTGCTTTCAAAAATCGCCCTTTGCAGAAATACCGACGAGCCAAACCAAAATCCCTTTTATCAGGAGCTTGAAAAAGAACTGCTTGAGGAAATTAACAAGCTGGGTGTTGGTCCTCAGGGCTTCGGAGGAAAAACTACGGCACTTTCGGTAAATATCGAAACCGCACCAACCCATATAGCGGGTCTTCCTGTTGCGGTAAATATCGGATGTCATGTTACACGGCATGCAACTAAAATAATATAACGGAGAAATAAATGAGTAATTTAAAATATATAGCCCCTTGCCTGTTCGGTGTAGAGGGCATAGCCGCCTTTGAGTTTGAACGGATGGGTGCATTAAATGTTAAGGCAGAAAACGGAAGAGTGAATTTTGAGGGTGACCTTAATATGCTTGCCCGTGCAAACATAAATTCACGATATGCTGAGAGAATCTGCATAAATGTCGGAGAGTTTAATGCCGAAACCTTTGAGGAACTTTTCCAAGGTGTAAAAAACCTTAACTGGGAAGATTTTATAGGTAAGGAAGATGCCTTTCCTGTAAACGGCTACAGCCTAAACTCTGCACTCCACAGCATACCCGACTGTCAGTCGATAATTAAAAAAGCTATAGTCGAGCGTCTTAAATCCAAATACGGTATAAGTTGGTTTAACGAAACAGGCTGCGAGATAAGAATTCGTTTTTCAATACTTAAAAACAGGGTTACTGTTATGATAGATACTTCGGGAGAGGGACTTCATAAGCGTGGTTATCGCAGAAAGTCAAACGAAGCACCCCTAAAGGAAACTCTTGCAGCGGCAATATGTGATACTGCAAGAATATTTCCCGACAGTTTAGTTTACGACCCATTCTGCGGATCGGGTACTATTCTTATCGAGTCTGCAATGATGGCTGTGAAAATGGCACCCGGTCTTCGTCGTTTCTTTGCGGCAGAGAGGTTTGGTTTTGTTCCCGAGCAGGTCTGGCGAGAGGAAAGAATGGCGGCACAGGATAAGATACTTCATAATATAGATTTTTGTGCAATAGGTACCGATATTGACCCTGCCGCAGTTAAGCTGGCAGAGGAAAATGCCGCTAAAGCAGGCGTTTCAAAATATGTTAAGGTCAGCGTAGGGGATATAAAGGATTTCAAGGCTCCCGAGGGACGCTTTCTTACAGTAACCAATCCACCATACGGTGAACGACTGTTGGATATTAAACAGGCTCAGTCGCTCTATAAAACTATGGGAGAAGTATTTACTCAGGGTCAGGGCAAAAAATATTTTATTATAAGCCCGGACGAGGATTTCGAAAAAATATTCGGCAGAACGGCAGATAAGCGACGTAAGCTTTATAACGGCATGATAAAATGTCAACTGTTTATGTATTTTAAATAGGGGAACGGAGAAGGAATTATGAGGGATGTGTACATTATAAACCCTGCGGCAGGAAAAGAAGACAGTACGATAGCTTTAACCCGTGAAATACGTCAGGTCTATGGTGATGACTGTAAAATACTTATCACCACAGGTGTCGGCGATGCAATGAATAAGGCGAGAGAAGAAGCCGAAACAGGAGACGATGTGCGGATTTTCGCCTGCGGAGGTGACGGTACTGCTTTTGAGGTGCTAAACGGTATAGTAGGCTATAAAAATGCGGCTATCGGCGTTGTGCCTATTGGCTCTGCCAATGATTTTATAAAATATTTCGGTTTCGATTCAAAGCCCCGTTTTCTTGACATTAAAAGGCAGAAAAACGGCAGTCTTCTGCCCATTGATTTAATTAAGGCAGGAGATAAATACTGTATGAATCAGTGCTGTGCAGGTCTTGATGCACAGGTTGCCGATACTATGAAGGAGTTTAAGCGACTTCCTTTAGTGTCGGGCAGTATGGCATATAACCTTGCAGTTGTTAAAACTGTTTTAGGCAAATTAGGGGTCAATATGAAGGTGACTGCTGACGGCAAGACCTTTAAAGAGGGAAGTGTGCTTTTTGCGGTCTGTGCTAATGCTCAGGTTTACGGCGGCGGATATATAAGTGCTCCGAATGCCGATGTTTCCGACGGCCTGCTCGACTGTGTAACCATAGACACTGTAAAGAAAACCAGAATTCCCTCGCTTCTTCCGATATACAAAAAAGGCAAGCACGAAGTCCTTGATGTTTGCACTATGGGAAGATGTAAAAGCTTTGAGTTTAAGGCAGACCGAGAGATTCCCGTAAGTCTTGACGGGGAGATAA
>JAZUNC010000037.1:0-2882 GCA_045603945.1 Acutalibacteraceae bacterium
GGAGGATATCATTCTAAAATACCCCGTTTCGGGAGATTATCGGTCGGCATTTGTTTTAAAGGACCTTAACGGCGACGGTAAAGAGGAGGCTGTAGCTTTCTACAGCGTTACTGCCGACAGTACGGTTTCAATGCATATAAATGTTATTGCCTCAACCTCCAAGGGCTGGCGTAGCAAGGGTGACCTTAGTCTGGTAGGAAACGGGGTCGAAAGCGTATCCTTTTCTGACCTCGACGGCGACGGCGGACTTGAAATAATAGTCGGTTGGATGGTATACGGAACGGTAGAAAAGCAGGTTGGAATTTACACCTACGACGGAAAAACACTTATACAGCGTGCTATTGAGCCTTATACAAATTTCCTCTGTGCCGATATTACCTGCGACAAGGTTAATGACCTTTCGGTTGTATATCTGAATTCTGCAGAGAAAACGGCTTCTGCTAAGATATTTTCTCTGTCGACATTTGGAATAGTTGAGGTAGGTGCGGCACCTCTTGACGGTGGTGTAAGCTCCTATGCGACACCTGTTCTTTCAACACTAACAAACGGCTGGCCTGCTATCTATATAGATGCGGTTAAGGGAAACGGTATGCTTACCGAGATAATCTGGTATAAGGACGGAACTTTGCACAGTGTGTACGACCCTGCCGCTCCCGAAATCAGCCTTACCTATAGAAACGGTACGGTAATCAGCCGTGATTATGACGGCAACGGGGTTATAGATATTCCTGTTTCAGAACTTCTTATTTCTACTGCCGATATGGTAGATGCCGATAAGGCTTACTATACAAATTGGAGCGAGTTTGACGGTAAGAAATTCAATATTCTTGCTTCAACCTTTATGAACTATTCTGACGGATACAGCCTGACCGTTCCTGACAAGTGGAAGGACAGACTCTTGCTTATCCGTAAAACCGAGGCACGTATGCGTTTCTTCTACAGCTACGACCCTGAGAAGCAGATGTCAGGAGACGAGCTGTTCAGAATAGTTGCGGCATCGGTGCCCGATTACGAGGCAGGAGCATATACGCAGGATAAATACATTCTGCTGAATCGCACAGATACCCTCGTATATCTTGCTACGGTAACGCCCGATAATTCTGTGGGGATAACCGAAGAAGATGTGCGTTCAATGTTTAGCTTAATTAAATAACGGAGGCAGCTATGAAAAAGATACTTATCGTTGAAGACGAAGAGGCTATACGCAGCTTTGAAGCTATAAACTTAAAACGTGTCGGCTACAATACGGTAGAAGCAGGTAGTGGCGAAGAAGCATTGCAGATATATGACGCCGAGCCTGATTTTGATATTGCTCTGCTGGATATATCTATGCCTGGTATGGACGGATTTGCTCTTTGTAAGGAGCTTCGCCGTCGCAGTCAGAAGTTAGGAATCATAATGCTTACCGCCCGTGCACAGGAAATGGACAAAATAAGCGGACTTATGATGGGCGCAGACGATTATATAACAAAGCCTTTCAGCCCTACGGAGCTTCTTGCCCGTGTCGATTCTCTTTACCGTCGTGTTGGAATGAACAACACTAAGGAGGAGTTGCCGAAAGACGAAATCAAGCTTGGTGATTTCGTGCTTAATACCCGCCGTCGCACTTTGCTTAAAAACGGCAGAAATATTGAGCTTACTCAGGTAGAATTCCAGATAATAGAATACTTTTTCTTAAATCCCGATACTGCTCTTGACCGCACCGATATACTCAATAAGGTGTGGGGAAGCAGCTATTTCGGAGAAGAAAAAATAGTAGACGTAAATATCCGCCGTCTGCGTATGAAAATTGAAGATGAGCCCTCGGCCCCCAAGTATCTTATGACCGTTTGGGGTATGGGCTATAAATGGAACAGCGGAAATTAAACAGATAACAAATTGCACTAAAAAGTGAGGTGAGAGCGTTGGAAATAGAGGTTAAGTTTAAAAGCGTTGCGTGGCGATGGGTCCTTAACGTATTTCTTGTTATATTTTTAATTGTTTTTGCTCTCGAAATTATTTTTTGTGTATTTATAAGCTATTATTACCTCAGCGAGGCACAAACCAAGGCTGAGAAGTATGCACAGGTGTTTATAACACCCCTTAAAGCTGCCGCATCTGAAAGCTTTGAGGCTACCGCCCGTGACTATTGCGAACAGTTTGAGCATAAGGATAAAATTGAAGTGCAGGTGCTCGAAAAAGAAGGCACTGTAATGATTTCTACCACAGGCTTCGCCCAATCCCCTAAATCTATGCCCGACTACGACAGGGCGGTTGCCACAAACGGAAGCGGCAGCTGGACAGGAAAAAGCTCTGTAGGGGAAAGAATACTCTGTCAGACCACCCTGCTTAAAAACGATGATGGCGAAACATATGGGGCTGTCAGATGGGTAGTATCTCTTACAAATGTTATGAAGCATACCTTCTGGGCGTGTATGGTGGTTGTAATTATCGGTGTCGCAGTTCTTTCTGTCATAGTAATTTCGGGTATGTACTTTATTAATTCTATAGTGCGTCCTATACGAAATGTAAGCAATGTGTCACGAAAAATTGCAATGGGCGATTTTGATTCACGTATAGAAATTAAGTCTAACAATGAGATAGGCGAACTATGCAATTCCATTAACTATATGGCAAGCGAGCTTCAGCAGGCTGAAAATATGAAAAACGATTTTATTTCATCCGTTTCTCACGAGCTACGCACCCCTCTTACCGCTATACGCGGCTGGGCAGAAACAGCAAAGCTTTCGGTTGGATATGATGAAGAAACCGTGACTAAGGGCCTTGATGTAGTGCTGAAAGAATCTGAAAGACTTCACAGCCTTGTGGAAGAGCTTCTCGATTTCTCAAGAATGCAGTCGGGACATCTACCCCTCAATATGGCAGAATTTGACCTTTCGGTG
>JAZUNC010000038.1:0-4402 GCA_045603945.1 Acutalibacteraceae bacterium
TTAAAATCGAAGGGGTTAGCCTTAAGTGTTGCCTCCATATCAATAATACGCTTAATAGCCTCAAGGAAAAATGCGGTTATTTTAGTGATTTCGTGAATTTCTTCTACGGTAGCACCACGGTAGAGAAGCTCTGCAATAGCAAAAATATTATCATCGCGGAACTCGCAGATATAGCTCTTAAGTTCATCGTCGGTCATATTATCGAACTTGCTGTGATAAAGATGATTTACACCGATTTCAAGAGAACGAATTCCCTTAAGCAAGCTTTCTTCAAGGGTAGAGCCGATGCCCATAACCTCGCCTGTTGCCTTCATCTGGGTGCCAAGGCTGTTGGAAGCAGAGGTAAATTTATCAAAGGGGAAACGGGGTAGCTTTGCAATGACATAATCAAGCTGAGGCTCGAATGCGGCATTGGTGTTGGCAATTTTAATATCTTCAAGTGCCATACCGAGGGCTATTTTTGCAGTAACCCTTGCAATGGGATAACCGCTTGCCTTAGAAGCAAGAGCAGAAGAACGGGAAACGCGGGGGTTTACCTCTATAAGGTAATATTCGCTGGTTTCGGGATTAAGTGCAAACTGAACATTACAGCCGCCTTCTATTTTAAGCTCTTTAATAAGCTTGATAGCAGAATCATTAAGCATTTTAAGGTCGTGATCGTTAAGGGTCATAATGGGAGCTACAACTATAGAGTCACCTGTATGAACACCTACGGGGTCGATATTTTCCATACCGCAGATAGTGATAGCGTGGTCATTAGAGTCGCGCATAACCTCAAACTCAATCTCTTTATAACCCTTTACGCTCTTTTCAACAAGAACCTGATGAACAGGAGAAAGCTTGAAGGCGTTAAGACCTATCTCAACAAGCTCTTCCTCATTGTAAGCAAATCCGCCGCCTGTTCCGCCCAGTGTGAAAGCAGGGCGAAGAACGACGGGATAGCCGATTCTTTCTGCGGCAATTTTTGCCTCGTCAATGCTATAGGTTATTTCGGAAGGAATAGTAGGCTCACCGATAGAAATGCAAAGCTCCTTAAAAAGCTCGCGGTCTTCGGCACGCTCGATACTCTCGGAGGAAGTTCCGAGAAGCTCTACTCCGCACTCTTTAAGAATTCCCTTCTTTTCAAGCTGCATTGCGATATTAAGTCCTGTCTGGCCACCGATTCCGGGAACAATGGCATCGGGACGCTCATAGCGGAGGATTTTTGCGATATACTCTAAGGTGAGAGGCTCCATATAAACCTTGTCTGCTACAGTAGTATCGGTCATTATGGTAGCTGGGTTGGAGTTTACAAGAACTACCTCATAACCCTCCTCTTTAAGGGCTAAACAAGCCTGAGTTCCTGCATAGTCAAACTCAGCAGCTTGTCCTATAACAATAGGGCCTGAGCCTATTATGAGTACCTTTTTAATGTCTGTTCTTTTTGCCATTTTGTTTTCCTCCGATATATTAATTTTCTTTATAGACTATTTTTCCGCCAACCATTGTCAGCTTACATCTGCCAAAGACCTCCCAACCCTCGAAAGGGGTTGCTTTTCCCTGTGAAAGGAATTCATTGGGGTCTATTTTATATTTATGCTCTAAATCAAACACGGTTATATCAGCGGGCATACCCACCTTTATCTCGCTGCCGATGCCAAAACGCTTTTTAGCATTTACACTTAAAAGCTCAACAAGCTTTTCAAGAGTTATTATACCCGTTTTTACGAGTTTTGTATAACTGACAGCAAAAGCAGTTTCTATACCAACAACACCCATAGCACTTTTTTCAAGTCCTCTGCTTTTCTCTTCTGCAGAGTGGGGAGCGTGGTCGGTGGCGATAACATCTATCGTTCCGTCCTTAATGCCCTCTATAAGTGCCAGACGGTCTTCCTCGCTTCTAATTGGCGGATTCATTTTAAAGCGTCCGTTTTCCTGTAAATCTAAATCGTTCATAGTGAGATAGTGCGGTCCTGTTTCACAGGTAATATCCACACCCTCTGCCTTAGCTTTTCGAATAAGCTCGACACTTTCTTTGGTCGATATATGGCAGACGTGATATTTACAGCCCGTTTTCTTCACCAGCTCTATATCTCGCTTAATGGGACCCCATTCGCTCTCGCTACAGATTCCCTTATGACCGTGAAGCCTTGCATACTCGCCATCGTGAATATAACCGCCGAAAAGCAGGCTGTTATCCTCACAATGAGCGGCTATGATTTTATTAAGCTTAGCCGCTTTTTTCATAGCGGTGCACATCATTGCTTCGCTTTGAACACCTTTTCCGTCATCAGAAAAGCCGATTACATTTTCAGCCATACCCTCCATATCAGAAAACTCGTTACCAAACTCTCCTACAGTGATGGTGCCGAAGGGATAAACATTAATTACGGCATCCTTTTCGATAATATCGAGTTGAGCTTTAAGATGCTCTATAGAGTCGGGACAGGGCTTCAGGTTTGGCATTGAGCAAACATTTGTATATCCACCCCGTGCCGCCGCAGCGGTGCCGCTTTTAATTGTTTCTTTATATGAAAAACCCGGCTCACGAAGATGAACATGAACATCTGTGAAACCGGGAAAAACAGCAAGCCCGTCTAAAGGGATAACAGTAGCGTCTGAATCGGAGAGAGTTCTACCAATGGAGATAAAACGTCCGTCCTCTATAAGCAGGTCGACCGATTGAAATGAACCATCAATAAATGCTGATGCATTTTTTAGCAAGTATTTCATAAACAGTCTCCTTTCTGTAAAAAAAGTGCTCGCCAAACGGCAAGCACACAAATTTCTTTATATGGGCGCAATTACGCCGCTGACATATGAATTTGTAAATCTTGCCGGTATCCCGTACCGTTTTAAAGACTAGTGTCTCGCACCGAAAAGATTATACCACAATCACATATATCTGTCAATATTTATAAGAAGAATTTTGAATTATTTTTTATGAATTATCAGCAATATTTTTTATTATAGTTTTATATATATAAACAAAGCAAATAACGCTGACAAGCATAGACACAACTTCCGCGATCGGAAAGCATAGCCAGAATGCATTTATATTATCTTTGAAAAGCTTTGTAAGCATATACGCAACAGGAACAAGCACCAAAAGCTGTCTGCAAATAGAGACTATCATCGAAAGCATTCCCTTGCCGAACGCCTGAAATACTGCTCCTATAGCGATACAAAAGCCTGCAAAAGCATAATGTATGCTTATAATACGGAATGCGGGTATTCCTATGGCAAGCATTTGCTCGGAAGCATCAAACATACTGAGAAGCTGTTCGGGAAACAGCTGAAAAACCGCTATGGCAAAAAGCATTATGGCTGTGGCGTATGTTACCGCAAGCTTTATACACCTTGTGATACGAGTTCTCTTCCCTGCCCCATAGTTGTATGCGATGATAGGAATTACTCCGTTATTCATACCAAAAAGTGGCATAAAGGCAAAGGACTGAATTTTATAATATACACCCAGCACAGCGGCGGCTGTGGTTGAAAAGAAGCTGATAAGCATATTATTAAGCAGGAAATTCATCACCGAGCCAATGCCTACCATTATCATAGACGGAACACCTACGGCATATATTCTTTTGACCGTTTCGCCGTAAAATTTGAAGTTTTTAAAGTCAAGATGTACCTCGGGATTGAATTTTTGATTTAATATAACACCCACAACACAGGCTACAGCCTGTCCTGCAACGGTGGCAAGAGCGGCACCCACAACATTCCAGCCGCAGACAAAAATAAATATGGGATCAAGGACGATATTGACAATAGCCCCTATTCCCTGCGTATACATTGAGAATACAGTCTTGCCTGTTGCCTGCAAAAGACGCTCAAATATAATTTGCATAAATACAAATACCGAGCCTATAGTACATATGGAAATGTACTGTGTGCCGTATTCTACTATCTGCTGATTATCGGTCTGCACCGAAAAGAAAAAGCGGGAGCAGAATATCCCGAAAAGCATAAATACAACCGAAGCAAGAGCCGCGAGTACTACACCGTTAGACGCTGCCCTGTTAACCTTAACGGAATCCTTTTCACCGAGCGAACGGGAAAGAAGTGCATTCATACCAACACCTGTACCTGTGGCAACACCTATCATAAGATTTTGCACAGGAAAAGCAAGAGAAAGTGCCGTTAGTGCATCCTCACTTATCTGGGCGACAAACATACTGTCAACAATATTATAAAGTGCCTGAATAAGCATCGATGCCATCATCGGTAAGGACATAGATATAAGCAGCTTATTTACAGGCATTACGCCCATTTTATTTTCTTTTAAACCTGACAAAATAACACCTCATTTTACTCGTTAGGTATTGTAACACAGATAAAAATTTATATCAATAGTTTTATATGAAAAATCGCAGTCCTTTTGGACTGCGATTAAAATCTAAAGCACACATTGTAA
>JAZUNC010000039.1:0-9314 GCA_045603945.1 Acutalibacteraceae bacterium
TAAAAAATTGCAATAAAAAAACTTGTAATTGTGTTCTTATTATGCTAAAATAAATCGTCGGTTTTGTCCGACAATATTGTTAGAGTAGAAAAGCTGTGCGTTTAAGTGCCGTCGGGACGGGGAGTTGTCCGATGGACGAATGAGGTTACACCTCAGCGGTTGGCTTTTCGCATCCCGCTAACCGGTCAGGAATCAGTATATCCTCTTTCCTCTCTGAGTTATTAGTGGGGAGGGAGGATTTTTTATGTCAAAACAAAAAAATATACTTGTTCGACTTACTGCAACCGCCCTGCTTACCGCTGTGGCGGTGGTTGCAAACCGCTTTTTATCAATTAACCTGCCCACTATGAGTATAGGCGTCACCTTTGTACCGCTTATGCTGTGCGGAATGCTTTTCGGTCCTTTGTGGGGCGGTGTCTGCGGAGCTCTTACCGATTTTATAGGGGCGACGCTATTCCCATTCGGGCCCTATTTCCCAGGCTTTACCGCAGTGGCTTTTTTAAGCGGTGTGCTTTTTGGCCTGTGCGGAAAAGCCGCAGACAAAATAAGCGGCAATATCAGATTTGTGTTTCTGTCATCGGCAATTCTGATATTTAAAGAAGCGGTATGCAGTCTGCTGCTTAATACCCTGTGGATAAGCCTTCTGTACGGCAATCCCTACGGTCTGCTCTTTATCAGCCGTCTGCCTTTGTCGGTGGTTACGGTGATTCTCGAAATAATATTCGCCTTTATTTTAAAGGCATTAGTTTTGCCGTCGGTAGGCAGAGCAATCAATAAACTGAACTGAGAGGCGGAGAGTTATGGAAAATTCACTTTTTACCGATAAAACGGTGTATAACTGCCGAAAAGAAAACTGCACAGACAAGGAAAATGTATGCTATGATGCTCTTGAGAATTTGGGAATTGAATACAGTCGTGTTTCTCACGAGCATATCGGCACAATAGAGGGTTGTATTGAAATAGAAGAGGTTTTAGGTGCAGAGATTTGCAAAAATCTTTTTCTCTGCAATGCTCAAAAGACCGATTTTTATCTGCTTATAATGCCTGGCACAAAATCCTTTAAAACAAAGCTTTTATCCCCTCAGCTTGGTTGTTCAAGGCTATCCTTTGCAAGTCCCGAGCATATGGAGGAGCTTATAAACTGCACCCCCGGATCTGCCTCGGTTTTAGGTCTGCTTTTCGACAAGGGGCTTAAGGTAAGGCTGATAATTGATAAGGACATTCTTCAAAAAGAGTATTTCGGATGTCACCCTTGCGATAACTCTTCAAGCTTAAAGATTAAAACTGCAGATATTATAGAAAAGCTTATTCCCTCAACCCACCATACACCAACCTATGTGGAACTGTAAGACTCAGTCTGTAGGGGCGACCATTGGTTGCGTGAGTAGGCTTGCGGCATAATAAAAACACGGCTAAGCAATTTGCTTAGCCGTGTTTTTAGGTTTAGTTAAACTTTATTAAATTAATTATTCATACTGGCTGAAAACTACAGTCAGATCGGGATGAAGCTGAAGAATAGAAGCAGGAACCTCGGGTGTAATGGGACCGAAAAATGCCTTTTCAAGAATTTCCTTTTTGGCAGGTCCGTTAGCTACGAGAAGCACCTTTTTAGCCTGCATAATTGCTTCCATTCCCATAGTGATAGCCTCGGTAGGAACCTCACTGATATCGTTAAAGAAGCGGCTGTTTGCCTGAATGGTGGATTCGTGGAGCTTTACAACATGGGTTTCGGCAGTAAATTTGTCATCGGGCTCGTTAAAACCGATGTGTCCATCAAGTCCGATTCCAAGAAGCTGTAGGTCTATACCGCCGAGAGCCTTTATACGGGCATCGTATGCGGCACCCTCTGCGGCGAGGTCGGAAACCTTTCCACCGGGGACAAAGGTTTGCTCCTTATTAATATTAACGCGGTCGAAAAGATGATGATTCATAAACCAACGGTAGCTCTGGTCGTTTTCACCGTCAAGACCTATGTATTCATCAAGGTTTACAGAGGTAATAGTAGAAAAATCGAGGTCGCCGCTGTTATACATTTCGACAAGGCGGTCATAAGTGCCAATGGGAGTAGAGCCTGTTGCAAGACCTAAAACCGAGTTAGGCTTGGATATTACCTGTGCGGCAATAATGTTTGCTGCCTTGCGGCTCATTTCCTGGTAGGTGTCAACAGTAATGAATTTCATAATTTTTCTCCTTTATTATAAAAATTTTATAACAATATACTTTATGATTGCTGGTTATATTTTAATGCAAAAGATTCGAAAAATCAATATTTTTCGACAGATATTGTAAAAAGGTTTGAAATTACAACTATGAGTTTGTGTTTTACAGCTTTTTAAGCTCGTCTATAATGCCCTTTATAAGGGTAGACATAGAAAGGTCTGCAACACCAACGATAAAATTGTCACATTGATTAATGGGAATAAGAAGCTTTTTGGCAGAGCTCTGTCCTACAGCGGTTGACATAGCGGCTGTGACCTCGCCCAGCAGTGCATCGGCGATAACGATACCGATAGGTCCTACTATAACATCACATCTTTTGCTGCACACAATAACCGAGTTTTCTCCCGTTGCACCTGCATCAGCACCTGCTTTTAGCATAGCCGCGGTAGAGGCACTATTGGTGCCCACTGCGGTTATTTTTGCATTTATTCCTGCGGATTTAATTCCCTCGATAATGTATTTACCGATTTTTCCGCCCTGTCCGTCAATTACAAGAATGTTAAGCATATAAAAAGTTCCTTACTTAGATTTAAATACAACACCAACTGCCTCATAGCCTGCGTGAGAGGCGACCGCCGCACCTATTTGATACGAGTCGGCAGGGGAATAGCCAAGGGCCTTGGTAAGCAGAGCCGCAAGCTCATCTCTTACATCCGAATCGTTTCCGTAAATAATGCAGTAGGGAGAGCCGTTTTCAATCTCCTCGGTGCAAAGCTCGCTGAGGAAGGGCACAATAGCTCCCTCGCGGCGAACGGTCGCTTCGGTCGATATTTCCTTGTTGCGGATTTCCATAATAGGTCTGAAGCCTATGAGCTCACCCATAAAAACCGAATCAAAGTCGATGATTTCGGACTTTCTTGCATATTTAAGACTGTAAAGTCCGAAATAAATGACACATTTTTCGAACCAATCCCGTAGGAATTTTACTATATCGGGTGCAGACATTCCGTTGTCTGCCATTTTTGCCGCTTCTTTAACGGCGTAACCGTAACCTGCCGAATAGGTTTTTGAGTCGATACAGTATATATTGAATTTGCCTGTCGCATCGGTGTTTTCTTCAAAAAACTGGTCCTTTGCCTGAACAGCGTTATAGTAGGTTTCGCTACCCTCACTGTTTACCGAAACATATATTATGTCGGTGTAGCCCTGATCAAACAGGTCGTAGTAAAGCTCGCCGAATTCAAAAGAGGTTATGGCCTCGGTTGAAGGGATATCGTTAGCATCCTCCATCATTTCGTAAAACTGAGCGTTATCGAAATCCATTCGGCTGGTGTAGGTTTCATCCCCTAAGGTTATTTTAAAGGGAAGCACCTCTATATCATACAGATCCTCGTGTTTAAGGGGAATATCGCTGGCAGAATCTGTAACGATTTTAATTTTAGACATTCTAAGAAAGCTCCTTTTTATAAAATTTTAACCTTCTATTTGTTTTTTGAAATAATGCCCCATATCTGCCATAAGTCTTACGGCAGAGGGTATAAGCTCGTCGGGGAAGGGCTCAAAGAAAGACTTCACCTCAAAGGTAATATCTCCCTCGTAGCCAATTTCCTTTAAGGTGGTTATCATTTCGCTGAAATCCACCTTACAGGTGTAGGGCAGGGTATGACTGTCGCAAATAGCATCAACATCGTGAATGTGCAGTGCTGCAAGACGGTCCTTGCCAAGGGTTTTAATCATATTAGTGATAGTTTCCCCTGCAATTATGGTATGACCTATATCAAGACAAGCCTTAAAATAGGGGGAGCTTATCATATCTATATAATCGCGGAATTCCTTTGCCTCGGCACAGGTAGACTGAATTATACAACCGTTATGCTTGTTGCGTTGCCACATATTTTCGGTAAGTATTACAATACCAAGCTTCTCTGCATAGGGTAAAAGGTCATTATAAAAACGGAGATTTTCCTGCTTTAAGAACTCTGCATTTGAAATATAGGGAAGATAATGCAAAGGGTGAACTACGATTCCCTTTGCTCCCAGAATAGAGGCAACCTCCATACAGCGAACGGTAGCCTCAAAAAGGGGAGAGCCCTTTTCGGCGGCTCCAAGATGAGAGCCGTAATCGGCATGAGCCTGATTGCAAATGATCCCCAGATCGTCTGCAAAAGCACGCATTTTGCTAGCCTCTTCAAGGTAGTCCTCACCGTTAAAAGGGGCGGGAAGGGCAGCCTTACCTGTACAAAGATGGGCATCATATGCGGTAAAGCCTGCCTCTTTAAGAATTTTAATAGAATCCTTAAAACAAAAACGGCTGTCTAATGCGACTGTGCTTGTAGAAACTAACATAACAATAACTCCCAAAAAGGTCTGTTTAAAATAATTATAGCACAAAGAAAATGCAGTTGCAATTCTTTGTGCTATAAAATAATGCTTATTTATTAAGTTTTTTAGTTTACAACAGGGGTTTCACCCTTTTTTACTTGTTCCATAAGTCTTGTAGCCTCAGCTACGGTGTCTTCGTCAGGAATCATAACATAAGCCTTTTGGCTTAAGGAATAAACCTTTTTGGTAGCTCCTTGGCCGTTTACGGCATAGCTGACAATATTCCACTTTGTTCCCTTATCGAGCTGCTGACGGACAAGCTTTGCAATTTCGTCATAGGGCATACTGGTTTCAAAGCTTCCCTTTACTCCGTCGAGAATTTCGGCATAATTTTTAAGCAAAGCAGGGCTTGTTGCCTTGGCTATAACACCCTGTATAACGGCAAGCTGATGAATACCTCTGTGGCGGTCGCCACCGATAGACATACGCTCGCGGGCAAAAGCGAGAGCGGCATCTCCATCAAGCTCATTAGCACCCTTAGTAAATTTATATGGATATGCTGAAAAACTAACATCGGATTGGACCGTGATTCCGCCCAAGGCATCTATGATATCCTTAAAGCCTGTAAAATTCACCTTGAAATAATAATCAATTTGGATACCGTAAAGCATTTCCATAGTGTCAATGCTTACCTGTGTTCCGTATACACCCGAATGAGTAAGCTTATCCTTGATACCGTTTGAAATAGAAAGAGGAACATAATAATCTCGCGGTGTGGATATGAGCACTATCTGTCCCGTTTTGGTATTTACGGTTGCAAGAATGTTGACATCACTGCGGCTTTTTTTCCAAATTTTACTGCTTCTGGTATCAATGCCTGTAATATAAAGGGTGAAGGAGTTATCATCCTTTGGGATTATATCCTCGGTGCTTATGTCCTGATTATTGTCTTCCACCTTCAGGGTATAAAGCAGACGGATACGGTCAAGGTAGAACTCATAGTCTTCGGGATCGTCAATCAGAGCTAAAAATGCATTGTTAAGAACAATTGCATCGGTGTTACCCTCTAAAAGACTGTCAAGCAGCTCTACTATTCCCTCATACTCGGTAGTGGCGGGTGTTTTGCCCAGCCTTTCTGAAAGATTTGACAGGGCGGCATCGGTGTTCGCCCTATCAACAGCTTTAAGTATTCCTAAAGAATAATCGGGGATGTGGGCAACTGCGGTTGCGGGATCGTCGGTGCGGACATAAATTCCTATTTCGGCAATTTCCTTTTTTGGGGTCGTAATTTCGTTGAGGGTAGAGGCTCCTTGAAGCAGGCAGTATCCGCCAAAACATTCTGCAATAAATATTACAGCAGCCACAGTACAGCCGACAACGCTTCTTATCCAGTGACCGAAGTCGGTTGTGAGAAAATATACTCCCACAGCCGCCGCCAAAAGGAGAACGCCGCAAAGAATCAGCAATTTTGTTGTGAAAAGTGCGGTGGAAGCGAGCAGCCATACAAAAATTACTTCCGAAACCAAAAGGAGGGAGGTAATGATGCCGCCTGCTAATCGCCTTTTTATACTTTCCTTCATAATAAACCTTCTTAATATAATTAGTTACTATAATAGTTTATTATATTGGATTTTATTTGTCAAGTGTACCTGAGGACAATTAGGTCCGCTTTAAAAACTGATGAAAAGCTTCGTAAAGCCCTGTTGAGGAAAGACCCGAAATCAGCCCCGCAAGAATAATATCGGGCGAAACGGTAAGATTTATCCATATGTTAATTGTTACCCCTAAAACACCCATTATAAGGGGAATAAGTTTGTTAATCTTATCCGACGGGATAAGATTTTTTATGATATAGCCCACGCAAAGGCAGAGGCCAACCACCGCCAGCACGGTGTACTCGCTTAAAAAGTCCATTAGCTTTCCCTCCTTTCAAGGTCGGTTATACGGTGATTCATCACCTTAAATTTTTCGTCAAAAAGCATATGCTCCTCTTCAAGCTTGTAGGTGCGTTCGATTATGCTGTTATGCTTTTCAACCTTTTTCTCCAGCTGTTCGATACGGTATTGCCAAACCTTATTTGAAACAAGGGCTCCCACAAGGGAGCCCAGACCCGAGCCGCAAAGACCGATAACAGCTACGGTTACAGCCTCGCTCATTTCAGGTTATCCTTTCTTTATAATGGCATCAAAGCCCTTGGCTTTAAGCTCAGCCGCAAGTTTTTCAGCATTAGCCTTTTTTGAAAAAGCCCCTGCCTGAACAAGGTAAAGAGATTTTGTTTCAGTAGGACTTTCGGCGGATGTCTTCTTTTTAAGCCCACCTTTTTTAACAATAACCTCAGCAATAGCTGTCGCACACTTGTCAGCATAATCCTCGGTAAGAATGATAGGTACATCGGTGGCACTATCCATAAAGCCAAGCTCTAATAATACTGCAGGCATGGTAGTTTCACGGCACTCGGCAAGGTTTGCTGCAGCAAGCGGTGTTGCACGGTTTCCTTTAAGCCCTGTTTTTGCAATAAGAGCGTTATAAAGCTCCTTTTGCCACACCTTAGACTCTTCCTTTGCACTGGTGTAAACATAGGCTACGATACCGCCGCCCTTACCTCCGTTTATTCCTGCGTTATGGTGGATAGAAATATAAATATCTGCACCGAATTTATTTGCATTAGAGATTCTTTCGTCAAGCTCTATTGCCTTTTCGCCTGTGGTGTCATCGGTACGCAAAAGAGTATACCCATCATATGTCGAGAGGAGTTTTTCCACCTTGTCGGCGATGCGGTCGTTGAGCACCCATTCACGGGTTTCGTTTTTATCCAGCGATTTAAGGCAACGCTTGCCGGCACTGTATTTGTAGTGTCCCGCTGTAAGTGCTATTTTGAACATATTCAGTTCCTCCTTAATTTAGTTGATAATATTTGTGCAGGGAGTTGTGTCGACACATTAAAAAACTTCTGAACTGCAAAGACCAATTTTACAGAATTTTTATATGTCCTTTTTCCGTTCGTTCGCCTTTACCTTTTCAACAAAAGCATTGTACTCGGCGAACTCCTCGGGTTTTGTGTCCCGTTGACGAAGAATAGCTAACTCGTCGTCTATGGAATATATTTCACGAATTCGGTTTACAACTCGTTGCTCATAGGGGATAGAAGGAATATTATCTTGCATTTCTGCAATTTCCTCTGCGGCCATATCCCTATATATACCGTTATCGTAAATTCTCATTATGCTCTTACCCCCCAAATCTCAAATTTCATACCAACAGGCAAAGTCTTTTCGTTTTCTACATAGAATTTTAAATAATTAATCGGAACGCTACTTGACTTAAGTATTCTATCAGAGTAAACATAAGGACTGTTTGTAAATGAATTTGTCAAGTTATAAAGGGTTGCTCTGACTTTCTGTAACTGTTCATCGCAATTTAGTTCGACTATAGAAACGGAATTCCAGTCTTTACTTATCGCATAATTTATATTTCCTATATAATAACTTGCAGAAGATATTTGCAACGGTATTGTTTCTGTGTTTTTAGGACATTGAATATAAACCACCATTTTCTTGAAATTATAGGCAGTACCGTCAGGCTCTTTAGTTTTAACTACCGAAGCCACTTCCTCTTCAAGTGTTATAGTTTCAATAAGCTCATACTCTTTTGGTATATCGGCTTTACCGCTTACCGCTTCTGCAACCGCTAAACCACTTTGAGCATTTTCACTTAGTGGGGTATAGTTTTGGTCGACTGTAACATCCTTTCCGTCCTTGCCGTCTGTGCCTTTTTCTCCCGTATCCCCCTTGTCGCCTTTAGGACCCAGCTTATAAGGAAGCTCCTTCCACCGAGTAACACCGTCACCGATTTTAAGCCACTCGCCGTTCTGGCCGTCACGAACTATCGACGGCTCACCCCTTTCAAGAATAGGGTTGTTTATCATCCAGTTCTCAAGCGTGTCCTCCCTAAAACCAAACCGCCCGTTTAAATATATCTTATTTCCCATATTCCTGACTCCCTTAATAAATGTTAGTTGCAGTTGTTATGTGTAATTGGTGAATCTGCAAAGATTGTATCGGTATATTTGTTGCCCAGCCGCTATTTTCACTATTTAAGAAATGCGGGACAAGACACAGTTTACCGTTTATAACTCCTGCTCTGCCTGTGAATAATGTATATTTCCCACCCTCAGAGGCTGGTGCTTGGAAATGCCCCGAAATGGTAACAAAATTAGTTCTGTTGTATATATTGTTTTCGGGGTCATGATGGGTTCCGGTTATAAGACAAGTAGATGGGTCAAATTCGGCAAGTTCAATTATTTCGTTTGCTGATAATATAAAGCCTGTTTCAAATTTAAAAGAACACGCTTCCATATGAATTTCGGTAATTGCATTGTTGATTTTAACAGTAATATCAATTTGATTGTCGGGGCTGAGCATTTCAACACGGTACGGCGGTTGATATTTTAAATAATATTTATTTGCTTCCCATTCTTCGGGTTTTGCCGTGAGCTGTGTATAGGTTGTTTTAGAAACGCCATTTTCCTCAACTGTTTCCAATTTAAAATAATTACTCCATTCAGTATCCCAATTTTCGGGTTGAGCATTTAGTAACCGATATTTGTATTTTTTGTTGAATTTATAATTGTTTGCACTAATCTCTTTGAGTTTTGCTTTGTAACTGCCATATCCCGCGGCAAATCCGCCTTTAACTGCTTTGCATATAGCGTTAGCCAAAATTTTATAACCTGCGGCGGTAGGGTGGATGCCGTCACTTTTACCCTCTTCATACATATATGCAGGATTAAGCTTTAGGACATACTCCACATTAGTAAGGTAACGATAAGGATA
>JAZUNC010000040.1:0-7515 GCA_045603945.1 Acutalibacteraceae bacterium
GGTAGGATAAAAAAGTAGGGACGACCATTGGTCGCCTGTGAGATAATGCAAATTTGCACAAAACAAATTGGTAACCGTTAATACTACAAAAAAGGAAGTATGTAGCGTCAATACATACTTCCTTTTATATATCTTTTTTTACGAAAATACCTTTAAAAAATCCTTAATATGACGCTTGTGCACAACGGCGGTGATGTGGTCTCCCGAGTTTATTACCGTGTCGCCCCTCGGTATCTCCATTTTACCCTTGTGTACCTTTGCAATAATAACGCAGTTTCTCGGTAGGGTAAGCTCTTTTAAGGTTATGCCGTCCTGTTCCCAGTTTGCTGGTACTGTAAGCTCGTTAATACCCGCCTCTCCCTGATTTAATGTTGCAAGAAGTCTCAGCTCACGGCTTTCTACCTCGGCCTCAATAAGGTCGGTGATTATCTGTGTGCTGCTCACCGCTATATCTGCACCAAGTGCCTTTATAGTTTCAAGATTTTTAGGGTTGTTAGCACGGGCAATAACCTTTTTCACTCCGAATTTTTTCTTAGCAAGCTGAGCGGCAACAAGGTTGTCCTCATCCTTGCCTGTTACCGAGACGAAAACATCTGCATCGCCTATTCCTGCAAGCGAGAGGCTTTCAACTGTAGTGCCGTCACCGTGATATACCGCTGCATCTAAGTCGTTGGCTATCTGCTGGCACATCTCTCTGCGGCTTTCAATAAGACTTACCTCGTGTCCGTTTTCAACTAAGCTTTTGGCGGTGTAATAGCCGATTTTTCCGCCGCCTACTATAACTATCTTCATCATTTTCTCCTAATCTATAAGACTTGCAAATATCAGCCTGTCCGACGCAAGAATTATGCGCTTCTTGTCGGTAGCAAGCACGGTTGTATCTGCCGCATCGGTAATGCCGAAAATCATATACCCGGGAACGGTTACATCTCCCACACAGCAACCTGCAAAGGGCTTTCCCGAGGTGTATTCGAACTTGGCAGTATTTACACCAAAGGATAGCTGTCGTGAAAACTGCGATTTAAGTATTATCTCGCTGATAACGGCAGATGAGGTCTTTGTGGGGCAAATGGTCTTAAGGCCTGAAAGCTCGAAGACCGATTCTCTTGCAGGGTCGGCAACAAGGGTGACTACATTGTCTATCTTGTATTTTTTTGTAGCAAGCTGAGCGGCAACTATATTAAGATTATCGCTGTCGCTAACAACCGCCATTGCGTTACAGTCCTTGATTCCTGCCGCCTCTAAAACAGAGGTGTCCATAGCTGTTCCGTGGATTGCAATACCTGCAAAATCGTGGGGAAGCAAATCAAGCGCATCCTTATCCTCGTCGATTATAGCAATATCGTTGCCAAGTGCCGCAAGACCTGCCGCAAGACTACGCCCAAGTGCTGTGCAACCGATAATAATAATATTCATAGTCTTCCTCCAAAGGATTTGTTATATATATTATATAACCCTGACCTCACAAATGCAAGATAAAGAAATAACTCAACCCCTCCGTTGACAAGTTAGGGGTTTTATTATATAATTATGGGGTTAAAATAAGTCTCTTTTGAGGTGCAATATGGTAAAACTTTCTCCCTCTGTCCTGACAAGTGATTTTCTTACCCTTAAGGACATTATCCCTAAGTTTGAGCAGTCTGGTGTCGATATGCTCCACCTTGATGTTATGGACGGCATTTTTGTTCCAAACATCTCTTTCGGAGTTCCTGTTATTAAGTCAATAAAGGCACATACAAATATCCCTCTCGATGTACACCTGATGATAGACCGTCCCCACAGATATATTAAGGAGTTTGCCGCTGTGGCAGATTGGCTGGGCTTTCATTTTGAGGCAGGCTCGGATGTGGCAGAAACCCTTAAGGAAATAAGGGCTCTTGGCTGTAAATCCTGTCTTACTATCAAGCCTGCAACAGCACCCGAAGAAATTTTCGAATATCTGCCCCTTTGCGATATGGTGCTTGTAATGTCGGTAGAGCCGGGCTTCGGCGGACAGAAATTTATGCCAAATGCATTGTCCAAAATAAAGGCATTAAGAGAGGAAGCCATCCGTCAGGGAATAGAGCTTGAAATAGAGATAGACGGCGGTATAAATGCTGAAACGGCACCCCTTGCAGTAGATGCAGGAGCCACCGTTTTAGTTGCGGGTAATTATATCTTCTCTGCAGAGGATATTCCCGCTACAGTTAAGACAATAAAGGAATTATAACTTAGATAATGTTTCTATAGCGTTTAAGGCTATTATTTCTTTTCCGTGCTCGCGTGTTTCGGCGACTTTTTCGGCAGAACAAGAGATACTGTCTGCAAATTCTAAAATACCGGGCAGGTCTAAAATTCCGTTTTCGGTTTGGGCTATTATGCGGTACCTGTCATTAAGCTTGTAAAAGCTGCTTTCACAACGGCCCTTTAAGGTGTTTACGGTTTTGGCGGCGGTTATGGCACAATCACAGCTTGAAAAATCAAGTATCAGTACCGATGAGACTTCTCTGGTAGAAAATCGGCTTTTGATAAAATATATATCATATCCGCCTGAAATATTTTTAGCGACCTCTACCCATACGCTGTTACAGCTCAAAGCAATGTTTCCCGAATGAATGACGCGTTTTAGCAGCATTTTAAGGGCAATTTGCGTTCTCGGGTCGTTCTTGTCAAGACTTTCGGTGTTGCCGAATATCTGCTCGCTTTCGTGTTTTGTAAGAGAAATACGCAGTCGGACATTTTTTAGTTGCAAATAGGTCATAACAGCCTCCGAATGTATATATTTGCCATTTTTGGACATACTCGGTTAGAAGAGGTGTTCAAAGTGTCAAAAAACAAGCAAACGGTAAAAGAAAATATAAAATTGTTTTTTAAATCCGCCGCCCTAACAGCAATAGGTCTTTTGTTGATAGTTGTCGGATTTATTGCCGCCGGTTATTTCTTCGGTGGCTGATTAAATTAAAAAGGATGAAAAATATGAGTTATAAAGAGCTTAAAAGCGGTACTGATGTCCGCGGCGTCGCTTCCGATTTAGGAGGTAAAGCAGTAAACCTTACCGATGAGGCGGTTTTCGATATTGCCTCGGCTTTTGCCCTGTGGGTAGCATCAAAATACGGCAAAAACACAAGAGAGTTAAAGCTCGCAGTGGGACACGATTCACGCATTTCTGCAGACAGAATTTCTGCAGCGGTTATAAAGGCTCTGCAGGGTCTTGGCTGTAAGGTTCTCGACTGCGGACTTGCTTCCACACCTGCAATGTTTATGACAACGGTTGATTTACATACCGACGGTGCCGTGCAGATAACCGCCAGCCACCATCCTTTTGACCGAAACGGTCTTAAATTTTTCACCCGCGAGGGCGGTCTTGAAGGTGCTCAGCTTTCTGAGATAATCGCCCTTGCCGATAAGGGAAACTTTGAAAAGGTTGAGGCAGCTACTGTCGAGAAAATCGATTATATGTCGCAATATTCCGCAGGTCTTCGCGCTATGATATGCAAGGCAGTCGGCAAGACCGAAGAAGAAAAGCCCCTTAAAGGCTATCATATTGTTGTAGATGCAGGAAACGGTGTGGGCGGTTTTTATGCCAATGACGTTTTAGCCCCCTTAGGTGCAGATGTGTCGGGAAGCCGCTTTTTAGACCCTGACGGAATGTTCCCAAATCATATTCCAAATCCCGAGGATAAGACGGCTATGCAAAGCATTACCGATGCTGTAATAGAGAGCAAAGCTGATTTAGGCGTTATTTTCGATACAGACGTTGACCGTGCAGGCTGTGTTGACTCTACAGGTAAAGAAATCAACCGCAATCGTCTTATAGCTTTAGCTTCAATTATTGCAACCGAGGGCAGAAAGGGTGCGGTAGTAGTAACCGACTCGGTTACCTCAGACGGACTTAAAGAGTTTATAGAAAAGGACCTTTCCTGTAAGCACTACCGCTATCGCCGAGGATATAAAAATGTTATCGATAAGGCTGTAGAGCTCTGCGAGCAGGGAATAGATTGCCCCCTTGCTATTGAAACCTCGGGTCATGCCGCCCTTAAAGAAAACTACTTCCTTGATGACGGTGCATACCTTATTACAAAGATAATTATCGAGCTTGGTCGAGGAAGAGATTTAAATAAAACCCTCGAAAATCTTAAATGCCCTGTGGAGGAAAGAGAATGCCGTTTCGGCATTACCGTAGACAATTTCCAAACCTACGGGCTACGAGTTATTGATGAGCTTGAGGCATTTGTTTCCTCACAGCCCGACACATATAGGGTTGCCGACGATAATAGAGAGGGTATTCGTGTTTCCACAAAATACGGTTGGTTTCTGCTTCGTCTCAGCGTTCACGACCCCGTAATGCCAATGAATTTCGAAAGTGACGAGATCGGCGGCATCGATAAAATGGTAAGTCTTATAAAGCCCTTCTTCGAAAAATTTGACGGTCTTGATATTTCAGCTTTTAAATAATTAAAAAGTAAGTGAGATGTGAAAAACACATCTCACTTTTTTATTCCGCTGAGCTGCACTCACAGCCGCTTTGAGGACATCCCTTGGGGAAGAAATCGGAGGTAGGGAAGTCAATACGTCTGAAAACATCGCAGGGGGTGTCTGCGGTGAATTCGCATTGCTTTTCGGGGATGCAGAAGTCGTAAACAGGTACAAGCATCTGTACTCTTCTGATAAGCTGTACCACAGTGAAGATACCTAAGGTTACATATGCGGTGTTTCCTGTGGTGGGAGTGCTCAGTTCACAGCCTCCAAGGAAGTTAAGCACACAGGGCGGAATAGCCGCAAGGTTGTCGGTGATTTCGCCTGCTGTGCCTATTCTTGTGGCAAGAGGAATGGGGGAGGCAACCTGAACTGTTGCAGTAGGCGAAACGTTGCCTCTGCAGCAGCAAATATCAGCTGCTTCCTCAGCGTCATCACTGGAGAAGGTGCGAACATTGCCCTCGCCGCCGCAGAGCACTACGGTTTTGTTGAAGATTGCAATACCTCTTAAATCTGTGGGGCATCCGCAAGGACCGTTGGAAATGTCTACCCCTATAATAAAGTAGAAGGTAAGATTACAAGAGTAAAAACCGTGGCTTAGGTTTACGGGAGTTACGTCGATGGTAACATCTACTACCTCTGCGCTTCTAATCTTTATGCTGGTTGCCTCTGCTATAAGGGATTGGCCGTCTTCACAGAAATAAATTCTTAAATCCTCAAGACAGTCTCTGTCACAGCAAGAATCAAATACTCTTCCGGCATCGATACATACTGCTTCTTTGAAGCCCCCGTTTGTTTCACATCCGTTATTAGTATCAGCCATATAATGACCTCCTGATAAGTATTGAAGCCGACATACTGCTATGCCGCACTTCTAACCCATTATATGAAAAAGCCTGATGTGTGACACAAAAACGGTGCTCAGTCATCGGTTTATAAAAAAGAGAGCTGATATGTATTAATCGCAATACATATCAGCTAATTGTATACCTATATTAAGTTATCCTACTTATGTGTTTTTCTTTTTATGAATATATAAAAATACAGGGATTGCCAATAGGGGGAAAATCATACCGACAAGCATACCTAGCTTCATGCCCAGTTGTTCGGGAGCCAGATTCAAGCTTTGTGCTATAGCTAGTGCGTTAGGGCTTTCAATTGCGGCATCGGTTACAATACCCACCAGCTGAGGGCCTACCGAAGCACCTAAATCTCCCCCTGCCGCCATCATAGCGTAGATAAACACACCGCACTTTGAAAATCTGTCGGATGCTACCACAAGACTTCCGGGCCAGAGCATGGAGGTACAAAAGCCTGTAAATGCACAGGCTAAAAGTCCTATCAGAGGCAGATGAGATATTGCGGCAATAAGATAACATAAGGTAGCACCTATAGAGCCTAAAAGCAACACCTGTGAAATATTTTTGCCGATTTTTGCGTAGGCTGAACGTCCAAGGCCGAGCATAAGTCCAAAAAGCGCAACCCCGAAAATATCCCCCCAAACCTTTGGAATACCAAGGGCCTGTTCCAAATAGCTCGAACTCCATTGTGCCATGGTACATTCTGCCGCGCCGCCGAGAAATATTGCCAAAACGCAAAGCCAAAGTCCTTTTGTTTTAAGGAACTTAATTGTACCCGACATCTTTTCTTGCGTTTCCACTTTAGGTATTTCTACAGACGAAAAAATAATATAAGAAACGGCAGGTTCAATAGCAAAAATAAGCACAAGCCAATACCAGTTTGCACTGCCGAATAGCAGCAAAAACACAGTGCTTATAATTATTACTGCAACAACTCCCCAAGCATATACCGAATGTAGCTTGCTCATTTCGCGGTCGGGGTCATTTGAGGGAATAGCGGCTATAACAGGACTGATAAGCACCTCGTTAAAACCGCTTGCCGCCGAGAAAACAACCGTTCCTATAACGAGGCCTAAATATGCGGCTTCGGGCAAAAGAACAGGCCAAATTGCGTATATTAAAAGGCCGAAAAAGGTAAGAATAGGGGTGGCTTTTACAGCGGCAGAGATATTGAATTTGTGGGAAAAGAAAGAAAAAACAAGGTCAACAATAAGCTGTGTCACAAAGTTTATGAGAACAAGCAGACCTAACAAGGAATAGGATATTCCGTAAAGTGAGCGAAATGTGAGGAATAAAACAGGCGGAAGATTGCCGACTATTGACATAGAAATGTTTGCGGTATAGCAGGCAACTTTAAGCCTTTTTGTCTGTTCCATATGACTTCTCCAAAAACTTCAAAAATTTGACTAATTATATCACAGTGTAAAAGAGAAATGCAATAGGTTAGATTAGCCTTTACGTATTATATAAAAGGTTAAATTGGTTTGGACGATAGCCTTAACGGTTTTGTTGTATATAGAGTTTTAACCGCGCGATACAGCTTATAAAAAAGAGCGACTCAACTACGCTAATCGAGTATAGAGGCTCTCAACTGTTAAAGTGTAACCAAACGGAGCAGAACTCGGGTAAAAGTAGTGTAACTGCTCTATTCGACATATTGAAGTCTTATCTCTTCAATACTTTCTTGCACCAAGTGCGTTTGTTGCATTTAGGACACATTAAGTGACGGGTAAAACCTCTGTGCATAGCCATCATCGCTTCTTTATAGGTAGGAACAATTTCGTAACCGCAATTTTTGCACTTATATGCACCCACACTGATTTCAAGCTTTAATGCATAGAAGCATGGTACCAAAAACACAACGCATATACCAAGAATTGTGACAAGCTGCCATACTCCTTCGGGAATCAAAAATGCAGCAATAAAGACACCTGCAATGAGGGCAGTCATACTTACAATCATAATTGCCCACATAGAAGTCCAAATTGTTTTATTTTTCTTTTCCAATTCTTCCGCCATATCAAGCAAAAGCTGTTCGTTTTTCTGATTGCTGTTTTCCATATTGATTTTCTCCCCACTTAATAATTCATTTACACTGACACAAAGAATATCACAGAGTTCAAGCATGATCGAAGTATCGGGCATTGCTACACCGCGTTCCCATTTGGATATTGCTTTATCGGTGATACCCAGTTTGTCT
>JAZUNC010000041.1:0-2610 GCA_045603945.1 Acutalibacteraceae bacterium
GCCTATGCTCAGTACGATGATTATGTTAAGGATGATAATAAAACAGGGGCAACAGGCACCTTTATCGGTAACATAGATGGTAACGGACACCGCGTTTACGGACTTTTCTATGCAAACGGTTGCGGTAGCCAGTCCAGTGCACTCATCCCTGTAATGAGTGGCGGATCGGTTAAAAACCTTGGTATAGATAAGGTTCGTGTTACATCTGAAGTCAATGCAGCTGTACTTGCAGCAGATACCGTATCTCTTACCGATACAATAGAAGTTGACCGTTGCTATGTAGGTGCAGATGTTACTGTTACTTCTACTAATACAGGCGTAAATAAGGCTACAGGTGGATTCTTTGGCTATGCAAGAGGAACTGCAAGTGATAAATATATAATTATATCCAACTCCTATGCATTAGTAAGCCCAACCGCTCTTACTGGTGGTAATGAGTGGAAGGCAACCGCTTTCTTCGGCGAAACATGGGATACTTATTATAAGCTTGAAAATGTTTTCTCTATAGCAAGACCCATTAACTCAAATGGACAGGGTGCACGTATATCTCGCTTTGCTACAACAAAAAGTGGTAGCACCTATACTATGACCTCTGGACTTGCAGATGCGTTTAAGAACGTATATACAACTACAGATGTTGCATCTCCTGCAGGCGACTATGAGAAATACGAAGCAGATGACCAATCAACTATCTATCCTTTCTTCAATATAGATGTTGCTTTGATGCGTGGCTTTGATGCACTTGATAACATGGACATTAATGGAGCTAACGCCTTTGTTGCTCACATTGGTTATCCCTATCTTGCAGTATTCAATGAGCCCGTTCTTGATAAGGCAACCCTTCTCGAAGGATATGAGCAGGTTACAAATATATCTGCTGGAACAAACATCCCCACCGCAGACTATTACTATACTGCAACCCTTACTGCAAGCACCACTGTTACAACACCTTATGACACATATGAAATTACCGTTGCTGAAGGTGCTTCTGTAGTGGTTGATATTTACCATCTTGCAAACTTAGAAATCCTTTATGTTGACGGTGTGCTTGTTGAAATGAACGAATTCGACGGATTCAAAGCAGGAACTATTAATGCAAACGGTGATATTCAGCTTCTTCTTCCTGCATTCAGCTTTGACGGTGTAAGCTACGGTGTACAGCTTCAGCTTGCCGACCTTTTAGGAAACACCGTGGTTGGTTCTAACGGCTTTAAGTTTAATGCAACCCTTGAAAAGCCTAAGAAGATTGAAGACATTGAATCTATGCATTCTGTTGAATATGGCTTCATTTTTAACATAAATTCTGAGTTGGTTGACGACAATACAAATAAAATCGTTAGCGAATTAACAGGTGCTGATTTATCTGGTGCAAAGTTCTTCTTTGATGAAAACGGCAATGTAACCCTCGAGCTTACAGGCCTTTCTATCGAGGATAAAGAACTGTTCTATATCTCCCGCGGCTTTGCAACAGTAACCATAGCTGATGGTATTGAATATACTTATTATGCCGCTGAGGCTGACGTTATGTCTCCTGTATATGCTGCAAACGATGCCTATAATGCGGAAGAAACTGCTAAGACAGCTCTCACCGCTATTTACGGCGAATCTGATAAGTTTATCACAAAGCTTACTAATGATATAGATTTCACCCTTTTTGCAGACTATCACTATAAAGAGGGAATGTACACCTCTCAGCTTTCTGACCTTAAGACAATAGTAAATAGCGCCGAGGCTAACAATTCTGACTTTATCCTTTCACTTGGTGATATGACCAACGATATGGGCGGCTCTAAAGAGGTTACTAACTATCTCCTTAACGGCACCTATAGCAGTGTTGACGGAACCGAAACTAATTCCCATAGCTTTGCTTTCTATAATATCTACGGTAACCACGAATTAGAAACAACAGGTAATACACTCAGTTATGTAAATACCACCCTTACAAACTCCGATGTTCATTGGGGTGACGGTTCTGTTGGAAGCGTTGCAGCTATTAACTCTACTGGTACTACCGAAGCCGAACTGGCTACAGGCTCCTACTATTGGTTCGAGAATAACGGAATCCGCATCATATGCGTAAACAACAACTTCTCCTACAATCCCACATTAGGCGTATGGGAGCACAACAAGGAAGGCTCTAACGGACGTCCTAAAGGAAACACAAAGGGTAACTCCTTAGGCCCCGTTCAGACCGAGTGGCTTGAAGTAACCCTTATGGACGCAGCTGAAAAGGGAACTCCTTGCATTATCGCAGGTCACGACAGCTATGCTGACGGTATCGGTGCCACTTCCGATATGATGGAAGTCAGAGCGCTTTTTGCAAAAGCAAATAGCATCCGCAAGGGTACTGTTATTGCTGCACTTAACGGTCACAACCATACCGACCGTCAGGCTGTAATCGAAGATGTTCTTTATCTCGATGTTAACACCGTTCGTAACAACCGTTGGATTAACGGAGCAGCAGCACATTACACAGCTGAGCATACATTTACTTATGATAAGTATAATGAAGAAGGTATGCTGATAAGTTCTGAGACAGCACCCTTAAGTACTCTTACTCAGGCTGGCAATACTTGGTTTGCAGCAGCTCCTTTGTATTGCACAGTTAAA
>JAZUNC010000042.1:0-2212 GCA_045603945.1 Acutalibacteraceae bacterium
TAATGGCTTTTGCGTTTTCTACCCCTACATAGCGGTAGTGCCAGGGTTCGGGAATGATGCCTGTTTTATCCTGCTTTTCAGCGGTGTAACGAAGAATAAATCCGTAATCGGTACAGTTCGTCTCAAGCCATTTGTATTCATTAGTGTTTTTAAAACTGCTTTCAACCGAGTTGAAGTCTACCGCGAGTCCTACCTGGTGCTCACTTGTTCCTGGGCGGGCAACTACAGTAGCCGCCTGTTCTTCGGCCTGTTCACGGGTGAGGGTGGGGTCGGCCGCCATAACTCGGTCTACCTTTCGGTTAAAGTTAAAGGTTTGAAAATCATTGGTTCGAAATGCCGATATGATGGTGAGCTTTATTCCGTCGTTTGCGGCGGCATCACACATAGCGTGAAGCTGGTCGATAGCCCTTGCGTCAAATTGTGCACCCGCAAAGCCTGCGTATTTGCTGTCTATCAAAGCCAGTTCGGGGTCAAATCCTTCGGGAATGGAGTTCCAGGGATTTACAAGCAGCATTTCCCAAGAATTAAAATCTATATTGCTCTCCTCCTCAGAGTTGCTTTCGGAATTTGCCGAGCTGTTGGTCTGTGAAGAGGACGGGACAGAGGAACTTCCCACAACATCTATGGTTGGGTTTTCGGTCCCGTTACAGCCGGCGGCAGACACACAAAGCAACATAATAAATAAAATAGAAATAATGCGTTTCATTTTAACCTCCGAGAAATTAAACTTCTATACCTATTATATATATTATGCTCAAAATAATCAATGTTGATTTTTTAAACAATCGTTGTATAATAAAATAGATGCTTCAAATATAGGGGAGAGGGATCCCCTCCCGATATACACATATTATATAATAGGAGACTTAAAATGGAAAATATAAAGGCACAGGCATACGCCGCCGCAAAGGAAATAATTGAAAAGGCAAAGCTCAAAGCAGGAGAGATTCTGGTTGTTGGATGTTCTACCAGTGAGGTTATAGGTGACACAATCGGCACCAACTCTTCGCCCGAAACGGCAGAGAATATATATATAGGAGTAGCCGAAGCGGCAAAGGAGGCAGGAGTCTTTGTTGCGGCACAGTGTTGCGAACACCTTAACCGTGCCATAATCGTAAGCCGCAAGGCTGTACCTGATGCATATGCTGTAAATGTTGTACCACAGCCAAAAGCGGGAGGCTCCTTTGCTACGGCGGCATATAAATTCATTGAAGACCCTGTGGCTTTGGAAGAAATAGAGGCGGCTGCAGGCTTGGATATAGGCTTTACAATGATAGGTATGCACATAAAAAAGGTAGCAGTCCCCGTAAGACTTAAAAACAACGTTATAGGAAAAGCGACTGTTCTTGCAGCAAGGTCCAGACCAAAATTTATTGGCGGTGTTCGTGCTGTATATGACGAAGAGCTTATGTAATCAATAGTTAAACCCGATTTCGCCTAAATTTGTTAAGCGAAATCGGGTTTTTTGCCCTTCAAAAACCTCGTTTATGCCTTAAAAAATTAAGTTTGAAAATTTTTTAAATTTTATTGAAAAAAAGTGTTGACATTTGAAAACCACTGTGGTATTATAATCGGGCGCCCTAAAGAGCGGCGCACAACGAACCTTGAAAATTAAACAACGACAAACAAGAAATTGGACCCGACAATTAATTTGAGAAATCAAAGTAAATTAAGGACAATTCAGACAAAACGCCAGTTTTGAATGAAGTCTAACAAGAGCAGAAATAACTGTTCTGAGAATGGGTTAAACACCTTCGGGTGTTTAATATATAATTTTTCAGAGAGTTTGATCCTGGCTCAGGACGAACGCTGGCGGCGTGCCTAACACATGCAAGTCGAACGGAGTATTGCGCTGATTTGAAGATAGCTTGCTATAAGATTTTCTTGCAATACTTAGTGGCGGACGGGTGAGTAACGCGTGAGCAACCTGCCTTTCAGAGGGGGACAACAGTTGGAAACGACTGCTAATACCGCATGATATACCGGAGTGGCATCATTCTGGTATCAAAGATTTATCGCTGAAAGATGGGCTCGCGTCCGATTAGGTAGTTGGTGGGGTAACGGCCTACCAAGCCGACGATCGGTAGCCGGACTGAGAGGTTGAACGGCCACATTGGGACTGAGACACGGCCCAGACTCCTACGGGAGGCAGCAGTGGGGAATATTGCACAATGGGGGAAACCCTGATGCAGCAACGCCGCGTGAGGGAAGA
>JAZUNC010000043.1:0-8561 GCA_045603945.1 Acutalibacteraceae bacterium
CCTGCCTGAGGCTTTTCGTAACGATAGCATCCTCCGCAGTAGCAAACCTTAACAGGAAGTGCTGCAGCCGTTAGCGAATGCTCAATAACCGAGCGGATAACACCTGCAGTAAACTCAGGACGTAGTGTGATAGAGCGGTCGCCCTTGTCGGTAAAGGTGTACATTTCTTTCTGTACAACATCGGTGGTGTCGCCTACGTTTTTGGTAAACACTTCAGTGTGCTCGAACACAGGCACACGTATTTCTTTAAAGCCGTAAAGAGATGCTGTCTCTATAAGCTTCTGTTCAACAAATTGCCATTTATAGCTTTCCTCAGGCACAACATCATTAGTGCCGCGAGGAGCCTTATTTATTTCTGCCATGATATTCTCCGTGTAAAAAGTTATTCTCCGCGCATATACTCACGCCAATCAAGATCGCCACGGTCGAGTCCTCGAATAAGCATCTCTGCGGTAGCGATATTTGTAGCTACGGGGATTTGGTGTACGTCGCACAAACGAAGCAGGGAGTGGTCGTTGGGCTCGTTAGGCTTGGCTGTAAGTGGATCGCGGAACATAAGGAGCATATCGATCTCATCGCAACCGATACGTGCGGCGATCTGCTGAGCTCCGCTGGAGCCGCCTAAAAAGCTGATGATATTAAGTCCTGTTGCTTCAGAAACCATCTTTCCCGTGGCGCCGGTGGCAAGCAGAGTATGTCGGCTGAGTATGCCGCAGTAGGCAATACAGAACTGTACCATAAGTTCTTTTTTGGCGTCGTGTGCAATTATTGCAATGTTCATCGATTGACTCCTTTCGCATTTTGTTTTGGAAATGCTATATTTTCTTTAATTTGGGCAAGGGTATGTTTTTACCGTTAAGCCGTTTGGCAATTCGGTCAAATGCCCTTGCGGCCTTGCCCTTTGTGGGGAACTTGCCCGTAAGAAAGGCAAAGGCTAAATTTTCACTGTCGGGGACTATTCCCAGGAGGGTAAGACCCGATTCATTAATTATAACATCAATATTTCCGAAAACAGGATTTTTTATAAAATACGGTTCGAATCTGTTGATGACGAGGTTGCCGTTACGGTTAATTTCTCGTAACAGGCTACCGATATTTGAGGCATCCCTCACCGATACGGCATTAGGGTTGCAAACACAAACAAATTCAGTAAATGGGGGCAGACTTTTGTAAAGCCTTTTGTCAGAGCCTGCAGGCAGGTCTAATATAACCGCATCCCATTCAGACTCACTTATATCGGCAATAAACTTTCCGAAAGCTTCGGGGTCAACAAGCCCCTTTTCGGGAGAAGCCGCTAAAAGGGAAAGACCCGAATATTTTTCAATAGATAATACGCAGGAAGAAAGTTCTCGTCCGGCAACGGCATCTGAAACATCGAAAAGAAGCTTTTCACTTACGCCAAGCAACATATCAAGACAACGCATACCCTCGTCCATGTCAATTAAAAGAACGCGGTTGCCCTGTTTTGCTAATGCTATACCCAGTCCGATACTGCAGGTTGATTTACCTGAGCCACCCTTGCCGCCCAAAACGGCAATTACCTTTATCATAGCTTTCTCCTAATATAAATTTGCCTTAACAAGAATAAATTTACCATAGATATAAGATTTTGTCAAACAATTTATTGCATTAAAGCGATAAATTTATCCTAAAACTACATTTGGTTTAGTAGTGTCAACAGTAGATTGATCAGAGAAGAAATATGCATCTAACATAGCCTTTGCTACCGAAGAACAGGTCTTTGAGGAAGAACCGTGTTCAAGAACTATTGCTACGGCAACCTCAGGTTTATCAAAGGGAGCAAAACAAATAAATACCGAGTGGTCATCTGCTCCCACAACCTGAGAAGTACCTGTTTTACCGCCTACCTTAATGGGGTAGTTTCTAAAGGTGGTAGCACCTGTACCGTCCTCTGTAACCGAAAGCATACCTGCTTTAACGGCAGAAATAGTGTCCTTGCCTATTTCAAAGGTTTCAACTGTCTGGGGCTCTACCGTTTCGTAGACCTTGCTCATATCGTATGAAACAATGCGGTCAACAAGGCTTGCCTTATATCTAATTCCCTCATTAGCCATTGTTGAAACATAAACAGCAAGCTGCAGGGGGGTAAAGGCATTCATTTGTCCGATAGCTGCCTGAAGGGTGTTTCCGCCGCCCTGATCAGCGGCTTCGACAAGAAGTCCTGAAGAGTCGTGAACATCTACACCTGTTTTAACACCCAGACCGAATAGCTTAAAATACTTGTTGATGTTGTTAAGACCTAAACGGTAACCCATTTCAAAGAAGAAGTAGTTGCAGGAACGGGAAAGTGCGGTGTTTAGATTTATTCTTCCGTGGTAATGCATACAACTGGGGCGATAATCACTGAATTTCGTATATTTTTGAGAACAGAATATGGTTTCGTCATATCCTAAATAGCCGTTTTCTAAAGCCGCAACGGCTATAGCGGGCTTAACAGTAGAGCCGGGCGGGTAAATTCCCTGAAAGGCACGGTCGGTAAGAGGAACGCCTTTAGTATCTGCAACCAGCTTGTTATAGTCCTCAGAAAAGGTGTTGAGGTCGTAAGACGGATAGTTGGCACTGGACATTATACCGCCTGTACGAACATCCATCATCACGGCTGCACCGCCTGTTACCTCGTGGTCGGGCATTGCTTTAAGTGTTTCAACGGCATTCTGAAGTGCTATTTGGGTGGATTTTTGTATGCTTTTGTCCAAATTCAGCACTACAGTTTTTCCTGCAATGGGCTGCTTGGTTATTTCACTTGAAAGAATGTTACCCTTGGCATCGATTTTATAGGTTATTTCTCCGTCAGTGCCATGGAGCTGGTCTTCGGCAAGTGCCTCAATACCGCTTTTGCCTACCTTGTCGTCGTAGGAGTAGCCCTTTGCCTTGTAGTTGCTCCATTCGTCGGCATATATCGGTCCCACTGAGCCTATAAGGTGAGGAGCTAAAGTGCCATCCACATACTGGCGGAAAGGCACTACATTAATGGTTACACCGTCAAGGATAATTCCCGATTCAAGTATAATTTGCATTATCTCGGCAGAAACATCCTCTGAAAAGGTGAAAGGGTTAGATACCGAGAAGTTATAGCTTTCGAGGGAGTAGCGAACACCCATAATAAGACGCTTGGTTGCATCGTCATAGTCTTCCAGTTTATATCTCTCCACCATCTCATCGAAGCAGTTCTCGGCGGTGGCATAGTGTGCAAGTCCGAGGTTGTTTTTTAGTGCCGACACCGAACTGTTGCTGTCGGTAAAGCCATAGGGTGCTGTTTTATTAAGAGGCAGAGAATCGGTCCATTTTGTATCGTGGTTTGTGAGCAGCTTTATAAGGCGAAGAATAACATCGTTTGCTTTACCCATATCAAAATAAGCCTTGTTAAATACAATGTTGTAGCCTTCGCGGTTAACGGCAATTTCTCTGCCGTTGCAGTCAAGGATTTCTCCACGCTGGGCCTTGATTATCGCCTTGCGGTAGGAAATTCCTTGTGCCTGAGCAATATATCTGTCAGCATCCGACACCTGTAGAGAAAAAACCTGTGCTGAATATGCAATTAAAACGATCACCATTATTACGGATAGAACCGACAGCTGTTTTCGAGGTTTCTTTTTAAAGGGCAATTTTTATATCTCCTGTGTTTAAATTATTGATAGTCGCTGAGCTTCTTTTGTAAAAAGTAAAAGGGGATTATCCACAAAGCGGTGTAAACCGCCGAGGGAATCAGATTAAGTACAAAGTAATCGTAGTTTACAGAAATACCATTAAATACGAAGAAAATAAGGTATTTAAGAAAATAATATATAAAGGAAAGTCCAATGGAAAGACAAATTGCTGCTTTAAGATTTCGGTTTAAAAATCGGTTTGCCATAACGCCGCATACGGTAGCACCTAAAACGAAGAATAGGGTATTAAAGCAAGAGGTATCTGAAGCAACACTGTCCATAAGCAGACCTGCAAACAGGGCTGATATTAGACCTGCATTTTCACCGTAAAACATTGATACCGAAATTACAATAGGTATAAGAATTATCGGCACGGCTTCTCCAATCTGCAGGGTGGCAATACCGCTAAAGCGAAGCAGGAAGACTGCGAATATTATGATAGCATTAATAAAAGCGGCAATAAACCGTCTGCGTTTAATATCCATTACTTTTCTCCGTCTATAAGCTCGTTACCCTGACCCGAAAAGGAGGTTATAATCATAACATTCCTTAGCTCCTCAAACTTTACTGTGGGGGTAACCGAAGCAAAAAGTGAGGAGGAAAGGGGATCATTGCTTATATTGTTAATAGTGCCGATTATAAGGTTGTCGGGGAATATTCCGCTACCTGAGGTTACTACGAGGTCGCCGACAGCAATCGAACAGGTGCGAGGCAGATTGTAAAAACGTGTCTGGCCCTTTGTTGCAAATTCTGTTGTGCCCGAAAGCACCCCTGCATCGGCTGTACGGGAATCGAACGCACCGCATACAAGCTCGGGATCTAAAATGGTGGTAATCTTAGCGTTTGTAGCACTAAGCTCCGAAACATAACCAACCAGACCCTCGTCAGTGATTACGGGGTCGTATAGGGAAACACCGCCCAGACTGCCTGTATCCACCGTGAAACCTCCGAATATGTCGTCGGGATCAGAGGATATTACCTGTGCAGGGCAGAATACGAAATCGGGATTAAGCTCTTTAATTTCGAAATAATCCTTGTAAAACTCGTTTTCGTTTAAGGCCTGCTCATATTCTACAAGCTGTTCTCTGAGTGAGTTTACCTCGCTTTGTAATTTTTCTTTTTCGGCGTTAAGCTTGGAGGCAGATTTAAAATTGTCACTAATCTCATTAAAGGCACCCACTACCGTATTGCCCAACTTTTGAAAGGGTGCAATTACAGAACCGACAATTCCGGCCTGCGGTGCCATATAACCGCCGATAAGTCCGGCGGCAATCGCCAGAGCTAAAACAATAGCTACTATGGTAATAGTTTTTCTAAATTGCTTGCTGCGAAGAAAAAAACGCAACTGCTTCACCTTCTGAATATATTTTTTAAGCTTCTTTTATCTGTAATGCTTGCCACGGCGGAAAACATAGTTGTCGAAGCGGTGACCTGGCTCAAGTCTTTTTGCCGTTCCTGCAACAACACAGTCTATGGGATTTTCGGCAATGGTAACAGGCATATTGGTTTCCTGCTCGATAAGCTCTGCAAGTCCGCGGAGCATTGCACTGCCTCCCGTGAGGGTGATTCCGCTTTCGATGATGTCTGCCGCCAATTCGGGCGGAGTCCTTTCAAGGGTGGTTTTTATAGTATCTACAATTACGGCAATCGTGTCACTCATAGCCTCGCGTACTTCTTCGGAGGATATGATGATATTTTTCGGCAGACCGTCAAGTAGGTTTCGACCCTTTATCTCAACGGTTTTCTCATCCTCATAGGGTAGGGCAGAGCCGATTTCTATTTTCACCTGCTCTGCGGTGCGTTCACCGATAAGCAGATTATACTTTTTGCGTATATAGTTTATGATTGCTTCGTCAAGGTCATCTCCGGCGGTGCGAATAGACTGTGCCGTAACAATATCACCGAGAGATATTACCGCACCCTCGGTTGTCCCGCCGCCTATATCGGCTATCATACAGCCTTTAGGATCCCATACGGGAAGTCCTGCACCTACAGCCGCTGCCATAGGCTCTTCAATAATATCTATGTCTGTAGCGCCTGCCTGCTTGAGTACACCGTGCACCGCACGGCTTTCAACCTCGGTAACACCTGCAGGTACGCATATAACAACCCTTACTCTCGATATAAGAGAGCCCTTTAGGGATTCCTTAATAAAACGCTTAAGCATAGCTGCTGTGACATCATAGTCGGCAATAACGCCGTGCTTTAACGGACGCACCGCAACTATAGAGCCGGGTGTACGGCCAATCATTTCCTTTGCCTCTGTTCCTACAGCACGTACAGCATCGTTTCTGACGTCGTATGCCACGACAGAGGGCTCTCTCAGGATGATGCCCTTACCTTTCTGATAAACTAAGGTGTTGGCTGTGCCTAAATCAATGCCGATATCTCTTGTAAATAACATTTATTTTATCCTCTTTTCGGTCGAGATTATTTGTTAAAATCAATAGGGAGTGTGGCGGTAGCATTCAGCTCTGGTCCCGCAGTGTGACCTGCGGCAAGCTCATAGGCCGCCTGAACTCCCACCATTGCCGCATTATCTCCGCAATATTTAAGTTCTGGTCGGTAAAAGCTAATGCCTCTTTTCTTGCATTCCTCTTCCATACGGGTTCTAAGCTCGCTGTTTGCCGAAACACCGCCTGCAAGCACTAAGGTTTTTCGTCCTGTATTTTCAAGAGCAAGCAAGGTGTTTTCAATAAGCATATCACAAACCCTTTTTCTTACGGTTGCCGCAAGAACGGGAATGTCTACTTCCTCACCCTTTTGGGATGCATTGTGCAGTGTGTTGATAACAGCAGTTTTAAGACCCGAAAATGAAAAGTCATAAATACTGTCTTCTACCTTAGGTCTGGGCAACGGATATTTTTTAAAATCTGCCTCGGTGGCAATCTTATCGAGATTAACTCCTCCGGGATAGGGAAGACCCATAGCTCTGGCAGATTTATCAAAACATTCCCCTGCCGCATCGTCCCGTGTTCCACCGATTATCTTAAAATCGGTATAATCGGAAACATCGGTTATAATTGAATTTCCGCCCGAAACCGTAAGGCATAAAAAGGGGGGCTTGAGCTCTTCGTTGTCGATATAATTAGCGGCAATATGAGAACGCAGATGATGTACCGGTATAAGAGGCACACCAAGGCTCATACTTAGCCCCTTTGCAAAATTTACGCCTACAAGAAGTGCACCTATAAGTCCGGGTGCGAAGGTGACGGCAACAGCATCAATATCAGAGTAGGTCTTGCCTGCATCACAAAGTGCCTTTTCCACTACTGCTGAAATGTTTTCACAATGTCTGCGAGAGGCGATTTCGGGAACTACTCCGCCGTATTTTTTATGTTCTTCTATCTGTGTGTTTATAACCGAGGACAAGACCTCTCTTCCCTCGGTGACCGCGGCCGCGGTCTCGTCGCAGGACGATTCTATTGCTAAAATAAGCATTACTAAAATTCCTCTAAAGTCATTATTATGGCATCCTCTGTGGGGGTGCTGTAAAAATTTTTTCTAAAACCCTTTGGTTTAAAACCGGATTTCTCGTAAAGAGATATTGCGGTAATATTTGATTTGCGAACCTCAAGGGTAATAAAATCAAGCTTCTTTAAACGGGCAATGTTTTTAAGCTCGTCTACAAGAGCTTTTCCAATGCCTTTCCCGCGAGAGCTTTTTGTAACGGCGATATTTGTTATATATCCCTCGTTAAGAACAATCTGCAGTCCTGCATAGCCTGAAATTATGCCTTTTTCTTCGAACACAGTAAAAAAAGTGTTGTTGCTTAAAGATTCTAAAATAGCATTTTCACTCCAGGGTTGGCTAAAGCATTCTTTTTCTAAAAGGGCAATTCCTTTTTCGTCGCCCCGACGAAATTCCCTTATCATAAAATACCGTCCTCACAAAGCTCGTCTATACCGTCGATTATTTCATCACGGCAACGGCGATAGGTGTCAAGATCTCCACCATAGGGGTCGGAAATTCCGAGAACATAGCATTTAAGCTTATCTATGCCCAATGCCTCTAAAACATCTGCATGAGAGGCCGACATGCAAACTATAACATTTGCCTTTTCAGCATCCTCGTAGGTCATTTGCTTTGAAATGTGGGAGGATATATCTATGCCCTTTTCAAGCATTGCAACCGTGCTGTTATTTGCGGCAGGGGAGCCGTCGGCGGCAAGGCCGCGGCTGATTATTTCGTATCCGCTTGGTTTTTTAAATTTTAAATAGCCCTCTGCCATAGGACTTCTACAGGTGTTGCCTGTGCAAACAAAAACTATTTTTTTCATTATCCCTTTGCCTCGTACCAGCTTTTACCGATATTAACATCGGCGGTTAGAGCAACCTTCATTTTTGCGGCGTTTTCCATTTCTTCTTTAAGAACAACTGCGGCACGGTCTGCGTCTTTCACAGCGGCTTCGATGATAAGCTCGTCGTGTACCTGAAGAATAAGCTTTGCATCAAGCCTTTCGGATTCAAGTCGTCTAAAGACATTTACCATTGCGATTTTTATAATATCTGCCGCCGTTCCCTGAATGGGAGCATTTCTTGCCACCCTCTCTCCGAAAGCACGGAGCATATGGTTAGAGGATGCAAGCTCTGGCAGGTAACGTCTTCTGCCGTAAAGGGTGGTAACATAACCGTTTTCCTTAGCGGAGGATATGCTGCTGTTCATAAAACGGTCAACACCCTTAAAGGTTGAAAGATAGTTAGAAATATATTCTTTAGCTTCCTTGTTGGAAACTCCAATATCCTTTGCAAGAGAAAAAGCACCTATACCATAAACAATACCAAAATTTACGGCTTTTGCCCTGCTACGCATTAAAGGTGTAACCATATCAACAGGCATATTAAACACTTGAGAAGCAGTAATAGAAGTCGGATCGTAGCCATGTCGTTCTGT
>JAZUNC010000044.1:0-6122 GCA_045603945.1 Acutalibacteraceae bacterium
TTTAGGTGTTTTAGGCATTGATGCTCCTACCGACGGCTCTTTGAAGGATTTCGGAATAAATTATGAACAGGTTGAGCTTGACCCAAAGGGAGAGCCCGACATTTGCGAAATAAAAACTCGCCTTGCTTCAAAAAAATACAAGGTGGCTTACATACAACGCTCTCGCGGATATTCTCTACGCCCCTCGCTGACGGTTGAAAAAATCGGAGAACTATGCAAGGCAGTAAAAGAGGTATCTCCCGACACCCTAATTCTTGTTGACAACTGCTACGGCGAATTTGTAGACACTATCGAGCCTACATCTGTAGGTGCCGACCTTATTGCAGGCTCTCTTATTAAAAACCCAGGTGGCGGAATTGCTCCTACAGGCGGTTATATTGCAGGCAGACACGACCTCGTTGAAGCCTGCGGCTATCGTCTTACCGCACCCGGTGTAGGCAGAGAGGTTGGTGCTTCTCTCGGACATAACCGAGAGCTTTATATGGGTCTTTTTGCCGCACCGCACACGGTTGGAGAAGCTCTTAAAACTGCTACATATGCAGGTGCTCTTTTTGAGCTTTTAGGCTATGAATCCACCCCTAAATTCGATGCAAAACGAGCCGATATTATCGAAAGCGTACTGCTCAAAACTCCAGAGGCTCTTGTTGCTTTCTGTCAAGGAATGCAGATGGGTGCTCCTGTTGACTCCTTTGTTATACCCGAGCCTTGGGATATGCCCGGCTATGACGATCAGGTAATTATGGCGGCAGGTGCTTTTACGCTTGGGGCTTCCATTGAGCTTTCTGCCGATGCTCCACTAAGAGAGCCCTATGCCGCATGGCTTCAGGGCGGACTAAACTTTGCAAGCGGTCAGGCAGGGGTTCTGTTGGGTGCTCAAAGTATGATAGACAAAGGCATTATTAAATTATAAAGAGAGATACACTATGGAAAGAATATCAGAAGATAAAATATACTCCCTGCATCCTCTTCCTGATGGGTTTTTATACTCCTATCTTATTGAACAGATAGACCATCAGTTTAAAGTAGGATATAAAATGGTTTCCTTTGAGTCGGGTAAAATATCAAATGTTACAAAAAGCATTTATATGCTTACTAAATTCGGAGCAGACTATAAATCATTTATACATAAGATTAAGAATTATCTGACCTGCTTTAGCATACTTTTAGAGGACGGACAGACATTTATCATAGAAAAAGATGGCAACGCAACCATATATGGAACAGGCGGCGACGAGCTTTGGCAGGGACAAATGCTTTACCAGAACACCGCCCCGGGCGGCGTAGCCGTAAACGGTAACACCCTTTGGATTTCTTATCCCGAACACAACGTTCTTGTGCGTTATGACCTTAAAACACTAAGACAAGAGCTTAGAATAGGCGGAGAAAACTCGCCGTTTTCAAGAGCGAAGGGACTTTTCCCTGCAGGTAATAAGCTTTTTATTTGCGGCGAAGGCAGTAACTCTATCTGGAAGTTGGATTGCTCTTCCTATCAGACCGAGCTTTACTATCAGTTCGACGAGCCCGTAAGAGATTATAAATTCATAAACAAGTATGAAATTGCGGTGTTGAAATCGGGGATATATTTAATATAGCAAAATAACCGAAACGGATAAAAATTATCTGTTTCGGTTATTGTTTTATATAAATATCTCTTATATAATTTACTTGTAAAAACCTGAAAGGAGAAAAGCTATGAAAACCATCGGTGAAAATATAGCAAATTTACGCAAGCAAAAGGGACTTACTCAGGAAAATCTCGCATCTATGATAGGGGTATCAACTCAAACCGTATCAAAATGGGAAAACAACACAAATATGCCTGATATTACCTTGCTTCCAATAATTGCGGATGTGTTTGACATAACTATAGATGAGCTTTACAGTCGCAATAAGAATATAGAATGTTATGATCCCGGTGAAGTATTTAATATAACCTGTGATGAGCTTTTTAAAAATATCATACTGTGCGGTAAGGTCAGTGAAGAGCCTTCTCTCAGAGAATTGGTCAAGCAATTCAAGGGCTGTCTTGATGACCCTCGCACAAGAACGGGCATATTCAATAAAAATGTTGTTTACTACCGTAAAAAATGCGGAGGGCTTCTGCTGAAAAGACCCGATAAGGGTTGGCGAAGTCTTCTTACGGATGATAGGGTCAACAATATCTTGGAAATTTTAAGCAATGCCGATTTCCGAAAAGCATTAGACTATATTATAAAAAGTCGCAATACTGATTTTACCATAGCATCTTTATGTAGTAAATGTGCTATTTCCGACAGTAACAGTTTAGCTCAAAATTTTGAGAAAAGTAATCTGTTTACTAAAAAACAAATTGATATGGGGGACGAAACAGTTACCGTTTATGAAATGTGCCACGGAGACCGTCTGTTCTTAATTTTTGCTATACTAATCTATGCAATAGAATTTGACGAATATGAATGTTGGTTCACTAATTATCATTATAACGGTAATTATTATCTTGATTAGAAAATATGTCACCCGTTATATGTTTGCTATAAAAATATTTTCCGGTGCGTCGAGGACGTCGCACCCTACAAAAAAGGCAACCAAAAGTTTGTTTTGTCAAATCTTGGTTGCCGACAATTTTTAAGACATACTATTTTAAAATTCAAATTTTGAAAGCCAGTTTGTTATAATGTCTGCGGTTTGCTTTAGGCAACCGTCCTCGTAAGGTAGGGACATATCGGCACCTTTTACCAAATCCTCAAAGGTTTTCGTTCCTGCTCCGTCTACAAAAGCAAGATACTTATCAAATGCGGTCTTCCAGTCCTTTATAGACTCTGTAAAGAACTGAAACGCCACCGTCTGTGCCATACAGTAGTCGATATAATAGAGGGGATAAAGGTAAATATGAAGCTGACGCTGCCAGCCGCCTCCTCTGCTATAGAACGGCAAATCATCGAGGTGCAGATGGGGTCTGTACTTTTCTTCAAGCTTTAACCAAGTCTGATTACGCTCCTCGGGGGTCATATCCTCATTTTCGTACATAATGTGCTGAAATTCATCAACCATACAGCCGTAAGGAATGAAATTAAGTGCATCGGCGGCATGGTAATATTCATATTTTTCAGTATCTTCGCCGAAAAACCGCTGGTGCCACGGTGCAGTTAAGAATTCCATACTCATAGAATGCACCTCACAGGCTTCTATGGTGGGAGAAATATAATCGGGGATTATTTCCTTTCTTGCGGCGGTAAAATATGCAAAGGCGTGACCTGCCTCGTGGGTGAGCACATCTACATCCCCCGAAGTGCCGTTAAAATTCGAAAAGATAAAGGGTGCCTTATATGCGGCAAACTCGGTACAATATCCACCCGGAGCTTTGCCCGATTTAGAAAGCAGATCGTAAAGCTCGTTTTCCTGCATAAAGGTAATAAACTCAGCCGTCTGCTTACTCATTTCCTTATACATATCTATTGCGGCAGAAAGCAACTCATCAGCGGATCCCTTAGGAGTAACATTACCCTCCTTAAACATTACGTCATTGTCGTAAAGGTGAATATTCTCCACCTCTATTCGGCTTGCCTGTGACTTTTTAAGAGCAGAAACTATGGGAACTATATGGGTTTTTATCTGCTCGCGGAAGGCGGCGACCTCATCGGGACCGTAGCAATTACGACCAAGTCGGTCATAACCCATTTGAATAAAGTTTTTATAGCCCAGCTTTCTTGCCTGCTTATTGCGTAGTTTTATAAGCTTATCGTAGAGAGTGTCGAACTCTTCGCGGTGTGAATCAAAGAACTCGGCATCCTTTAAAAAGGCTTTTTTACGAATATCACGGTCGGCTGACTGCTTATATTTGCCCAGCATAGGAAGCGGTATAGTTTCTCCCTCCCACTCTACCTTAGCCGAAGCGAAAAGCTTCTGATATTCCGACTGCAGCTTATTTTCTTCTGCCTGCATTTCTATTATTTCAGAGGAAAAGCAACGCACCGAGATTTCGGTATTTTTAAGCAACAGCTCGCCATAGTGGGCATCAAGCTCTGCTCTGAAAGGGCAGGCAAGCATAGCCTTATTTATACCCTGAAAGGCATCGGTAACGGTGGGACCCACCTCATCGAAGAAATCGTTTTCCTTATCATAAAACTCGTCCTCGGTATTTATGGTATGCCGAACATAGGCAAGGGAGCCCATTGTAGAATATTCCTCCGAAGCCTTGCAGACCTCGTCATAGGCGGCTATTACCTCTGCGGAAGATTTAGCCTTTACAATTTTTTCTTTTAAAGCGTTAAGCTTTTCCTTTAAGCCCTCAATATCAGGACGGGTATAGGGCATATCGCAAAATTTCATAAATTTTCTCCTAAAGATTGATATAATTATTATATTACATATTATTGGAATTTCAACCAAAATAATTATGGGCTTTGACAAAAAAGCTTTTGTATGTTAATATATATCTGCTCAGTCGGTTGGACGGCTGCGGGCGGAGATTTATCTACCGTCTGAGGAAAGTCCGGGCATCGCAGGGCAGGATAACGGCTAACGGCCGCCGAGGGTGACCTTAGGGAGAGTGCAACAGAGATATACCGCCACATTTGTGGTAAGGGTGGAAAGGCGAGGTAAGAGCTCACCACGGGAATGGAGACATTTCCCGTCTGTAAACCCTATCCGATGCAACGCTAAGTGGGACTATACATCTGCCCGATGTGTTCCGAAAAGCGGCTTGAGCCTATAGGCAACTATAGGTCGAGATAGATGGTCGTCTACAACAGAACCCGGCTTACAGACCGAGTGAGTGCAAAAAACCACGGTACATATAGTACCGTGGTTTTTTGTTATTCATATTTTATCTGTTTATTAACGGTGGGAGCAGCCCCACTATAAGGAGTGCCGTATCCGTTTCATCCGCCGCGGCGGATTTCATCACGCAGTGATTTTATCCCGTAAGGGATTTCATCCGTTTCCAAATGAAACGGATTTAATTGCATATTAAGAAGCGATGCTTCTTAATATGCCTTGCCCCAATAAACCATTTTCTTTGCAGGTTTGCCGCAACAGATACATTTATCCGAAAGCTGCTCCTGCTCAAAGGGCATACAACGGGAGGATACCCCTGCCTTTTCCTTAAGAGTTTCCTCGCAGGCTCTGTCCTCGCACCACATAGCCTTAATAAATCCTGGCTTATTGTCGGCAATATCTATCATCTCGTCTATAGTGGTTGCAACATAGGTTTTCTCACTACGGTTATTGAGTGCTTTATTATAAAGTCCGTCACGTACCATATCTAACATTTCGGGAACTTTGGTTTCAAGCTCGTCAAGGGAAACCACAACCTTTTCACCATTATCACGGCGAACAAGGACGCACTGATTATTCTCAATATCACGGGGACCAAGCTCTAAGCGGAGAGGAACACCCTTCATTTCATACTCTGCAAACTTCCATCCAGGAGAGTTGTCGCTTACGTCTATTTTAGCTCGGCAGACCTTTTTAAGTCTTTCGTAAACTTCGGTTGCCTTTTCGGTTACACCCTCTTTATGAGAGGCAATGGGAACCACAACAAGCTGAATGGGTGCTATTGCAGGGGGAAGAACCAGTCCGTTATCGTCACCGTGGGTCATGATAATAGCCCCGATAAGACGGGTTGAAACACCCCAAGAGGTTTGGAAGGGTGTTGCAAGCTTATTATCCTTATCGGTAAACTGAATTCCGAATGCTTTAGCAAAACCGTCGCCGAAGAAGTGAGAGGTTCCGCTCTGAAGAGCCTTTCCGTCGTGCATCATAGCCTCGATAGTATAGGTGTCTACTGCCCCTGCAAAACGCTCTTTTTCGGTTTTAACACCCTTAATAACAGGGATAGCAAGATATTTCTCGGCAAACTCGGCATAGACATTAAGCATTTGGATAGTCTCTGCCTGTGCCTCCTCGGCAGTAGCGTGAATTGTGTGTCCCTCCTGCCAATGGAACTCGCGTGAGCGGAGGAAAGGACGTGTGGTTTTTTCCCAACGAACAACACTACACCACTGATTGTAAAGCTTAGGTAAATCTCTCCAAGAATGAATTATATTCTTATAGTGGTCGCAAAAAAGGGTTTCTGAGGTGGGACGAACACAAAGCTTTTCTTCAAGCTTATCGTTTCCACCGTGGGTTACCCACGCAACCTC
>JAZUNC010000045.1:0-25036 GCA_045603945.1 Acutalibacteraceae bacterium
AACAGCATCAAGCTGCTCGCCGATTTCTGCACAAGCCTCGTCGATAGCATCAATTTCGTCTACCATATCGTCGAGAAGGTCGATAATAGCGGTAAGAATCTTACCTTCTTTAGTAGCGGTGCCAAGAGCAAGACCCTCTGCAAGGCCCTTGATGTAAGAAATTTTTTCGGAAATGGTCATAACTGTTCTCCTTAACTTAAAAGTTGTATATATTTTGCGAAAAAACTGCTGGATTATGCACGTTCCATATATTCGCCTGTACGAGTGTCGATACGGAGAAGGTCACCCTCATTGATGAAGAGGGGTACGCGAATCTCTGCACCTGTTTCGAGGGTTGCAGGCTTGGTTGCGTTTGTAGCTGTGTTTCCTGCAAATCCAGGGTCGGTCTGAGTTACTACGAGCTCTACAAATGTGGGAGGCTCTACACCGAACACCTTGCCCTTATAAGAAAGAATCTTACAGGTCATATTCTCTTTAACGAATTTGAAAGCATCTCCGAGATCGTCCTTATTTACAGGAATCATCTCGTAAGACTCGGGATCCATAAAGTAGTAAAGACCGCCGTCTTCATAAGAAAATTCCATATCCTTTCTTTCAACGAAAGCGGTGGGGAATTTGTCGTTGGGGTTGAATGTACGTTCTACTACAGAACCGGCAATTACATTACGAATTTTTGCACGAACGAAAGCCGCACCTTTACCGGGCTTTACGTGCTGGAATTCGATGATCTGATAAACGTTTCCGTCCATCTCAAAAGTTACGCCGTTTCTGAAATCGCCTGCTGTTACCATATTTATTTTCCTCCAAAAAGAACTTTTTACATAATACAGGTCGGGAAAAAGACCTCTTTATAGAATTATAAGATGTTTCGGTGCTTTTGTCAAGTTTTTACAGTCATTCTTTCGAACTAAAAGCATATCTTCTATTCTAACACCGAATTTGTCCGGCAGATATATGCCCGGCTCGTCGGTTACTATCTGTCCTGCACGAAGTTTGGTCTTCTCAGCCGTTGGTGATAAATTAGGTCTTTCGTGAATATGGAGACCTACTCCATGTCCTGTGCTGTGACCGAAGAATTCTCCGTAACCTGCGGCGGTTATAACATCCCGTGCGGCAGAATCGGCATCCTTACAGATTATGCCTGCTTTAACGGTATTTATTACATTTTTCTGTGCCGAAAGCACCGTTTCGTACACCTTTATCATATCATCGGTTGCAAAACCTACTGCGACGGTTCGTGTCATATCGGAACAGTATCCATTTATGACTGCACCGAAATCCATAGTGACAAAATCTCCTTCCTGTAATGTTTTATCGGTAGGAACACCATGAGGAAGAGATGAATTGACCCCCGACACCGCAATAGTTTCAAAGGCTATGCCTTCTGCACCGTACTGCTTCATTTTATATTCCAATAAGGCAGCTATTTCCCTTTCGGTAACACCAACCTTAATAAAGCCAAGGATATCATCGAAAGCCTTTTCAGCAATACGCTGAGCTGTAACGATACTTTCTATTTCCTCTTTCTTTTTGACCGAGCGAAGGGTTAAAAGCCTGTCGGATAACGGTTGTGAGGGCACAACCTTAACCTCCAACCTTGATTTTAAAGACCCAAAGAAAGCAAATTCGTTTTCGGTCTCGATTAAAAGTCGCTTTATTCCCTGCTGTTTAATTTCGGTATTAAGCTGTTCATACAGCTTGGTCATAAGTACGACCTCGACATCTACCGCTTGTTTGGTTGCCGCTTCAAAATATCGGCTGTCAACAAATAGTTTATTGCCCTTATGGGTCATAAGCAGATAGCCGAGTGACGAAGGAAATCCTGTCAGATACCTGCGGTTTGCGGGGGTGAAAATCAGCACCGCTGTGGTATCGGTTATATAACGCAGAGTATCCTTCATTAAATCAGATCCTTAATCGCACTTACACCCAGCAGATAACTGTTTTTGCCGAAGCCCGCTATAACTCCGTTGCAAACTGCCGAAATAACAGACTTGTGACGGAACTCCTCGCGTGTGTGAACATTTGACATATGCACCTCAACAAATGGCTTGTTCACAGATGCTATTGCATCGCGAATAGCATAGCTGTAGTGGGTATATGCCCCTGCATTTAAGACGCAGCCATCGTAATCGGTTAGTACGGTGTGTATCTTGCTTACAAGCTCACCCTCGCAGTTAGACTGAAAGAAGTCGCACTCCAGTCCTAAGACCTCGGCATATTCCTTTATCTCATTATTTATCGATTCCAGTGTGTCGCTACCGTATACACCAGGCTCGCGAATGCCTACCATATTGAGATTGGGACCGTTCATTATAAGTATCTTTTTCATTTTTGAAGCCTCCAATAGTAGTCTTTTATAGTTTTCGCATCCTCCGCTTGCGTACCTGCGGATTCGCATATAATAGTGGGAGAGCATTGTTTTTTATAGGTAAGCTCTGCCACAGGCTCGAAATTTGGACCGTAAATATTATCTGCAAAGGTTAAATGTCTTACCTCGCCGCCTGCGGAGTATTCTATTTTTGAAAAATGAGAATGATATTCCCTAAGTCTTGATATTCCAAGGCGGTTTTCAATAGCATCAAAAATCGATTCGAAATCCTCATAGGTCTTAAGTATTCCCCTATCACGGGCATTTAGGTGACCAAAATCTATACAGGGGATAAGCCTTTCGTCAAGCTCGCAGAGGGTGAGCACCTCGTCGAGGGTGCCGAGCTGATTTACCTTACCCATTGTTTCAGGACAAATTCGTATATGGGAAAGCCCCTCATCATCGAGAGCCTTTATAGCCATTTTCATAGTATCACAGGCAAGTGCTAATGCCTCCTCGCGGGAAATCTTTGAGCAGGAGCCTGTGTGTACGATAATACGCTGACCGCCCATTGCATTTACTGCACGGGCACTTTGCAGAATATAATCTACCGATTTTATTCTTTTTGCCTCCTCCACCGAGGACATAGATATATAATAAGGAGCGTGGAGTGAGAGGATTATTCCCTTTTCCTTTGCCAGCTCGCCAAGCTTTGAGGCTTTATCGGTGCCGATATTTACCCCTCTGCCACACTGATATTCAAAGGCATCAAGCCCCATTTTTTCAATATATTCGGGCACATCAAGACTTGATTTATATCCCATTTTTGCAAAGCTTTCGCTGTTGCCTGCAGGACCGAATTTAGCACTCATTTTTCCACCTCTTTAACAGTATTGACTCAAAATATCTTTTTATTTTAAAGCCTGCTTTTTCTTCGGGAGTTATGTCGGTAACAAGTATGGTTTTTACACCCGAAGCTCTGCCGCCCAGCACATCGGTAAAAATTTGGTCGCCCACCATTGCTACATTCTTTCTATCCGCTTTAAGCATTTTTGCCGCCTTTATATATCCAAAGGGCAACGGCTTTGCCGCCATGCCCACAACGGGCAGACCTACGCTGTCGGCAAAACGCTGTGCACGGGCAGTTTTGGCATTTGAAAGTATCATAAGAGATATTTCGTTCTCTTTCATTTCAGAAAGCCACTCGGGCAGACCGTCACGAAGGGTTTTATTGCCGTGAGCAACCGACATGGTATTATCTACATCCAAAAGCAGAGCAGTAATATTATTTTTATTTAAAAATTCCACCGATATATCGGTAATGGAGTTTATTATATAATGAGGTTTTAACACACTATCACCAAAAATTAAAAGTAAAAAACAGAAAAAGCGGTTGCTATTTTGCAACCGCTTTCAGCTTTTGAGTAATATCGCTTAGCGGAACTTGCGTTTGCGTGCCGCTTCAGACTTCTTCTTGCGCTTTACAGAGGGCTTCTCGTAGTGCTCTCTCTTACGGACTTCCTGAATAACTCCGTCTTTAGCCGTCTGTCTTTTAAAACGTCTAAGCGCATTATCAAGCGATTCGTTCTCTTTAAGTCTTACCTGACTCATTTCTAATTCCCTCCCTTTGCATTATTGCAGAGGATAAACCTACAAGCGGTATTATACTATAAAGAATATCAGCTTGTCAAGTTTTATTTATTTTTTTATTAAAATGGGGAATAATAGTATGAAAACTTAAAACGGAAAAGCAATTAACTCTTGATTTGTTAATATATTAACGATATAATAAAAGTAAGCCTATAGGCGAAATGAATATAAAGGAGTTAAAATTATGGCTAATCGTTTTGTACTTAACGAAACATCCTACCACGGCTACGGTGCAATTTCTGCCGTTGCAGACGAAATCATCGGCAGAGGCTTTAAAAAGGCTTTTGTTTGTTCTGACCCCGACCTTATAAAGTTCGGCGTTACAAAGAAGGTTACCGATATTCTCGATAATGCTTCTATCCCTTATGAAATCTATTCTAATATCAAGGCTAACCCCACCGTTGAAAATGTTCAGCAGGGTGTTGAGGCTTTCAAGGCTGCAGGTGCAGAGTGCATCGTTGCTATCGGCGGCGGCTCCTCTATGGACACCGCAAAGGCTATCGGTATAATCATCACCAATCCCGAATTTGCTGATGTTGTATCTCTTGAGGGCGTTGCTCCCACCAAGAACAAGTGCGTTCCCATAATCGCAGTTCCCACCACCGCAGGTACTGCCGCTGAGGTTACCATCAACTATGTTATCACCGACGCTAAGAACAATCGTAAAATGGTTTGCGTAGACGTTCACGACATCCCCGTTGTTGCTGTTGTTGACCCCGATATGATGTCTTCTATGCCTAAGGGCCTTACCGCTGCTACAGGTATGGATGCTCTTACCCACGCTATTGAGGGTTACATCACCAAGGGTGCTTGGGAGCTTTCGGATATGTTCCACATCAAGGCTATTGAGATAATTGCTAAATCTCTCCGCGGAGCAGTTGCCAACGAGGCAGAGGGACGCGAAGGAATGGCTCTTGGTCAGTATGTTGCAGGAATGGGCTTTTCTAACGTAGGACTTGGAATCGTTCACTCTATGGCTCACCCCCTCGGTGCTCTTTATGACACACCCCACGGTGTAGCAAATGCAATCATTCTTCCCACCGTTATGGAGTATAACGCTCCCTGCACAGGTGAGAAGTATCGCGATATAGCAAAGGCTATGGGTGTAGAGGGTACAGAAAATATGACTCAGGAAGAGTACAGAAAGGCAGCTATAGACGCTGTTAAGCAGCTTTCTATTGATGTTGGTATCCCCACCGACCTTAAGGAAATCGTAAAGGCTGAAGACCTCGACTTCCTCGCTCAGTCGGCTTTCGACGATGCTTGCCGTCCCGGAAACCCCAGAGATACAAGCAAGGAAGAAATCATCGAGCTTTACAAGGCTCTTCTCTAATATCATACAGATAACCCCGAAGCTTTACGCTTCGGGGTTTGTTTTTTTATATTCTTTCGTTGAGCTTTTTAAGGGTTATTTCATATCCTGCTTTTTCATAAGAAAAAATACTGTCATCAAGCTCTTTTTTACAAATTGTTTCTGAAATAAATTTAAGTAAATGGGGGTTTTTTACGAGAACGGGACCTGTGAGATGGGTTCCGAAAAAGTTTTTACATCTTATTCCCTCGCCCTTATCCTCTTTATTATTACCAATGCCCATTTTAACCGTAAACAGAGGCTCTGTTATGCCTACTATAGTTGAACATTTATTTACAAAGCCTACAAGGGGCTTATCGAGGTCGGGCATATCAAAAATCGCATCGGCTGTGGTGCGTGTTTTGTTTTGCTCATTGGTTTCAAAATCAAAAACTCCTAAAGCTTCATACTCACCTAAAAAGCCGTTTATACCTTTGCCAAGCATTTCAAAGGAATTGCCTGTAAAAAGGGCAATCTTTCCGTTATGGATATAGGCTTCAAGGTCTTCCTTATACTCTTTCAAATGGGCAAGTGCAAGCTTTTGATTTTCTTCACTGCCCGAGCCAACATATATGAAATCATAATCCGAAAGGGTCAGCTCGTCGCCCAAGGACATTTTATCAAGAGTATACTCAATATTATTTACTTCAAAAATGCGGCAAAGGGCGGATATATTTGCATAGTCTCCGTAAAGATTCATTAAATCATAATACAAGTGAAGTATTTTCATATCAGTCTATCTCCACCTTTTCTAAAAACTTTGCCTTATCAGAAAAGCAGGTTATTACATAAATTTTATCCTTGCTGTCATTATTCAACATATCTACTGCATCTGCAATGCTCTCTGTGACCTTAATTTTATAATCTCCAATATTTGTGTAGGAAAATCTCGCGGCAAGGTCATTGGCGTAGGTGCCTGCAAGGATAATATTTTTAACATTGTCGGTGCTCAGCAGACCGAAATTTATATCGTAAAGCCAAGAAACATCGCTGGTGAAATATTTACGGCTTACGGCATCAACAATTATAAGAAGGTCGCAACCATCGGCATCAGAAGCCGCCACCTTTAATGAAAGGTCATAGGATATGCTGTTTTCGTGTTTTGCAACAAGAAAAGTTCCCTTTCTTGTGCCAAGGGTAAATTTAAGCACTCTGCCGTTTTTAAGGGTATAGTTATTTACGGCAGCGGCAATATTCTCTCCGCTGACACCCATAACAGAGGCTGCGGCATATGCGGCAAGCAGATTATAAATATTATAAAGAGATTTAAGTGCAAGCTCAATTCTATACTTACCGTCAATAACAATAAAGCCGTCATTAAGGTCGGCAGACGTAAGAGTAAAATCAGAATTCTGTCGTTTATATCCGCAAACGGCACAATCATAATGACCTATATGATTGTAGTGATAGGTTGTATACTCCATTGGAGCGTGACAAACAGGACAATAAACCCCGTCGTTATACACACCGTTAAACTCTACGGTATCGGTCATAAGCTTGTCCGCGCCGAAATACAGAGTGCCTTCTCTATCCTTCCCGAAAAGAGAAACCAACGGATCGTCAGCATTTAAAATAAGCTGGGTTTGGTCGTGTATAGACTCCTTGATTGCATTATACACCCACATAGGATGTCCGTTTCGGGTAAGCTGGTCGCGGTAAAGATTAGTTATTATATAGTGAGTAGGAGCGAAGTGCTTAAAGGTGTATTTGGCATAACGCTCGTCACTTTCTATAAGCATAACATCCCCTTTGACCACACCTCTCAAGGTAGCATTGCAAAGGATAAAGGTGGTAACCCCCTCTATCTGATTAGAGCCCTCTGAGTTAAGGACAACATTCATTCCGTTTGAGCGAAGAATATGAGCTATCATCTCAACGGTCGAAGTCTTTCCGTTGCTTCCCGTAACGGCTATCACCTTTTCGGGAAGCTTCATTTTCGACAAAACATCGGGGCAGATTTTAAGAGCAAATTTTCCAGGGAGACTGCTTCCCTTACCCACCGCCTTACCGACGATGCGGAGCAGCTTACATATTATTATTGCAAGTAATTTTCTCATAAATTTTATCCTTTCAAAACAGGATTATTTATTCTCCCTTGATAAAAGTGCTACCGTTTCTACATGAGAAGTGCGGGGAAATAAATCGAAGGGAGTGTATTCTTTAAGCTCATACCCTTGTTCCCTTAAAAGTTTAACATCTCTGGCAAGGGTTGCTGGGTCGCAGGAAACATAAACTAAGGTTTCGGGCGAAAAGCTATTTGCGATTGTATCAAGCAGCTCTGCCGAGCAACCTTTTCTGGGTGGGTCAACAATCACGACATCGGGCTTTATTTTCCTTTTGGCTAAGCTTTTTGCCGCATCGGCAGCGTCACCGCAGATAAACTCTGCATTTTTGATATTGTTGTTTGCAGCGTTAAATTTCGCATCTTCAATAGCCTCAGGAATTATTTCAACGCCTATTATACTTTTAGCCCCATCCGCCATAGAAAGACCGATAGTTCCTGCTCCGCAATAAAGGTCGATAACAGTTTTACCTTTAGGCTGCGCATATTCTTTTGCTTTGGTATAAAGCAGCTCTGCCATATCGTGATTGACCTGATAGAATGACAGGGGGCTTATACGTATTTTTACTCCGCAAAGAATATCATAAATATATCCGTCACCGTATATATTCTTGCATTTATCCGAAAGAATAACATTTGTCTGTTTTTTGTTTATATTTAAAACAACAGTTTTAAGTCTTTCCTTTAACGCATCTTTAAGTGTTGATACAAACTGCTCAATCCCCTTTACAAAGTCGCCGCTTACAACAAGACAGACCATAATTTGTCCAGTTACCACCGCTTTTCGGATATAAAGGTGGCGGATAAGTCCCTTTCCTGTTTCCTCATTATAGGCGGTATTGCCTGTAGAACACATCCAGTCGGTGAAAAGCTTACTAATCTCGTCAAACTCATCGGGCTGGAGATTACAGCTGTCGCAAGGTATAATTCTGTGAGAGTGGTTTGCAAAAAAGCCCACCCTACCGTCTAGTGATACCGGATACTGAGCCTTGTTGCGATAGCCCTCTGTCCTTTTATCCGAGATTATGGGCTTGGATTTCAAATCTACTGAACCTATACGCTTTATAGCATCTTCAACGCGTTGTTGTTTAATTCTTAACTCCTCATCATAGGATATATGGCGATAAACACATCCACCGCATTTTGAAAACGCATCACAAATAGGGGCAACCCGATTATCAGCAGGGGTAATTATTTCTTCAATTTTACCGTAAGCACAGTTTGACTTTACCTTTAAAATCTTCACCTTAAGCTCATCGCCTACCGCAGACATCGGCACAAATACAGTAAGCCCTTCATATCTGCCTATTCCAGAGCCTTCAGAGGACATTGCGGTTATATTCAAATCTATTATATCGTTTTTTTGCATAACCATTTCCTTTAATATACCTTATTATATTTATCCTTCGCGTAAAAATCTAAACTAAGGTTATAATTTACCAGAGCATATCTGGAATGTACGGCATAGCAACCGAAAATAAGCGGTGCTGTGTAAATAAGAGGTGCTGTAAAAAAGGAAAGCAATATCCAACCTAAAAGAGATACTATAAGCCCTAAAAAAGAAGATACCGAGCGGCGGGAAACCATAACAGAAATATGAAGTGCTTCAAGCAGCAGAACATCATCATCCATAACGGTTATTGCAGGAAGCAGATAGTATCTTGAAATAACTGCCGCACCTGCAAAAAGACCTACCACCTGTAAAAAAGACTGTACAAGAGCAAGGCCTGCCACCCAAAGGGGCATTTCAGTTCCGAGAAACTGATATATCCATGCTTCGGATAAAACGGTAATTATAAGATAGGGCAAAAGACAGGTAAACAAAGCCGTAAAACATTTAAAGAGCATTAAAAATATACATTTAAGTGCCCTTTTATATAGAAAAAAATTGCTGAAGTAGTAAAACACCTCTATCGGCTCTTCCGCAGCTCCGTCGGTTAACCGCCAGAAATAACGCACGGCACCCAAAACAATAGGGTGAACGGCAAAGAGAAATAAAGCCGCTAAAGTAAGAACAGCTATCCAAACAAGGGGGCCTGTCAGTATTACAGAGAGTCCGCTTATAAGCACGTAGCAAAGCAGATAGGCAAAAAAGGGAATAATTGCGGCAACCGTAGCAGCTATACGCTTACCCTTTAAAGCCGATTTAACCGTGCTTTTAACTACTGATGATGTGGGTATCCGTGACGGAAACATTTAAAGCCTCCTAAAGAATTTTTAGCTTGGCATATCCTGCCATTATTTTTTTAGTTCCTACCGAGTCGAAGGCAATCTCCAGCATAGCATCATTACCCATTGGCGTAGTTTTAATTATAAGCCCCTCGCCGAAGGTTTTATGCTCTACACGCATACCCGCCGAATAGGAAGCACCTGCGGGGGCGGTTGCCTTTGGAGTTGCGGCACTCGGCTGACTAAACACCTTAGTATAATCGTAGCCAAAAAAGCTGTGATTTTTCTGAGGTATCTGTGAAGAGAATGAAGACTTTCGTGCCGAGGTTTCGTTACAAAGACTTACGGGTATTTCAGTAACAAAACGGGAACGCAGATTGCGTGAGGTGGTGCCATAAAGCATACGCATATCCGCATTTGTGATATACAGCTCGCGTTTTGCCCGTGTTATTGCAACATAAGCCAAACGACGTTCCTCCTCCATTTCGTCCACTCCGCCGTAAATACTCTGGTTTCCGGGGAACAATCCCTCCTCCATTCCTACAAGAAAGACCTTATTAAACTCAAGTCCCTTTGCCGAATGAACGGTCATAAGTACAACGGCATCTGCACCCTCTTCATAGGAATCTATATCACTTATCAGTGCAATTTCCTCTAAATATCCCGAAAGAGTGGCATCTTCATTTTCAGCCTCATACTGCTTAATACCCGTAGCAAGCTCTTTTACGTTTTCTACCCTGTCCTGCCCCTCTTTGCCCTCTGTATAAAGGGCGTTAAGGTAGCCTGTTTTTATCAGAATCAACTCAAAAAGCTCGTGAATAGTTTTTTCCTTTGCCGCCATAGAAAGGTCGTCAATTATTGAGCAGAAAGCCTCAATCTTAGCTTTTGCACGGGAAAGTACGGGGTACTCTGCCGCATCTTTTAACACCTCATAAAGCGATATACCAAGAGAGGATGCTATTTGTGCTGCATTGGCAACAGTTGTATCACCTATTCCGCGTTTAGGCTCATTTATAATACGTTTTAAACGTATATCGTCATTGTTATTATCGATAAGGCGAAGATAAGCCAGTACATCCCGTATTTCTTTGCGGTCGAAGAAACGGTGACCACCGATAATTCGGTAGGTGATTCCGCTTCGTGCTAAAACATTTTCTATTGAGCTTGATTGGGCATTGGTACGGTAAAGTACAGCGTGGTCTGCAAACTTTGCACCCGACCTTACACCTTCCATTATCTTATCGGCAACATAACGGGCTTCATCATTTTCGTCAAGGGCGGTATGCAGGGTTATTTTTTCACCCTGACCCATATCAGTCCAAAGATTTTTGCCCTTTCTTCCAACATTGTTGGCTATAACTGCGTTTGCCGCATCAAGAATGTTTCCTGTTGAACGGTAGTTTTGCTCAAGCTTTATAACCACGGCATCGGGATATTTCATTTCAAATCCCAAAATATTTTCAATAGTTGCCCCACGGAAACGGTATATGGATTGATCGTCGTCACCCACAACGCATATGTTTCTGTGCTCGCTTGCAAGCAGCTTGCAAAGCTTATACTGTGCGTGGTTGGTATCCTGATACTCGTCCACCATTATGTATTTAAACTTAGCGGCATAATAAGCCAACACATCGGGATGCTCCTGAAACAGCTTTACTGTATTCATAATCATCGAATCGAAATCCATTGCATCAGAAGAAATAAGACGTTCCTCATATTGCTCGTAAAGACGGGCTATCATACGCTCACGGATGTCACTTCCAATGTTTTGGGCGTATTCCTGTGGAGTAATCAGCTTGTCCTTTGCGGAGGATATGGCATTCATTACAGATTTTACGGGAACTATCTTATCATCAAAATCATTCTGCTTTATAAGGTCCTTAATCAGCCGCTTCTGGTCGTCGGTATCATATATGGTGAAGCTGCTGGTATATCCTATTCGGTCACCATATCGGCGAAGAATTTTTCCGCATACCGAGTGAAAGGTGCCTGCCCAAACACCTGAGGTTTCGTCTCCAAGGCGGGCGGCAATACGCTCCTTTAGTTCTCCTGCAGCCTTATTTGTAAAGGTTATGGCAAGTATCTCCCAGGGTTTAGCAGGCTCTACAGCCATATTCCAGAAGCTTGGTATATCGGTGTTTCCGCTTAAGTAATCATTTGCGACACTGACGTCATCCTCAAAAAAGTCGGGAACCTCTGTAGAATTATAGGCATCGCCGTATTTTATAAGATACGCTATTCGGTTTACAAGCACCGTTGTTTTTCCGCTTCCTGCACCCGCAAGCACCAAAAGAGGACCTTTAACGGTAGTAACCGCCTTTAGCTGCATATCGTTCATGTTAGAAAACTCTTTTTCTATTACGCTTCTTCTAAGCTTTATAAATTCACTTGCACCCATTAATATTATCCTTTAAATATAATTATACAATGTATATTATACTTTATCTTGCGATTTTAATCAATGAAAAATCTATTAAATTTAAGGATAATATCTTTAAAGCTTTCATATACTTGCTTTGAGGTGGTAAGTTGACGGAAGACGTGCTCGTCACGCTGACAAACAATAATTTTCCGCCACAACTTATCTCGTCACTTTAAATACATTATTCATTACAAAAATAAACATAAGTAAGGAGGGAAAGGCGGCAAGCAAAACCGTAAAGGTTCTGCTTCCGTTGACTTAGTGAAACCTATTAATTTAAAAAGACTTATAATAGCCATTGCAATTCCCGAGGCGGTGGGACTGCTATCCTCATTTGTCACAGGAAACATCGGAGAGGCTTACAGAAGCTATACCCAGCCTCCCCTATCCCCACCTGGGATAGTATTTCCTATAGTGTGGACTGTTCTTTACGCACTTATGGGAATAGCCTCCTACCTTATTTATGAGGAGGTAAGGGGCAAGGACAAGGAAAAACAGGAAGCATTATTCTTCTACGGCTTACAGCTTGCGGTCAACTTTATCTGGCCCATAATTTTCTTCCGTTTTAAGGCATACTGGGTTGCTGTGGTGGTTATTCTTATACTCCTTGCACTTGTTATCGCCACCGCTCTTAAATTCAGGGAGCTTAACAAAACCGCTTTCTGGTTGTTAATACCTTATATTGCTTGGTTGCTTTTTGCCACCTATCTGAACATCGGCGTTGCCGTGTTGAACTGATAAGAAAGGGACTGTTCTCATAATTGAGAACAGTCCCTGTTTGTTTTTATATGACCACTGAACAAGCTACATTCCGCCGCCGAGTCCGAAGCTGACGGTAAGGGCTTTATTTACCCTATCCATAGAGCTTACATCAAGTGTACCCATCTTTTCTTTAAGCCTTTGCTTATCTATGGTACGCACCTGCTCTAAAAGCACTATTGAATCTTTGGCAAGACCGCAACCCGATGCATTTACCTGTATATGCGTGGGGAGCTTTGTTTTATCCTTTTGACTGGTTATTGCCGCCGCTATTACGGTGGGGCTGTATTTGTTTCCGATGTCATTCTGGATTATAAGTACAGGTCGCACGCCTCCTTGCTCTGAGCCGATGACCGGACTTAAATCCGCATAATATATATCTCCGCGTTTTACTGTCATTTCTTTTCACACCTTGTAATATCTTCGTTAGTATTTTTACCCATCCGGTGTGTTTTTAATCATCTTTGATATATTTTATGCGGACGAGATGTTTTTGGTTAAAATTATACCAACAAAAGTTGATGCTTCAACAAGTATGGGCTTGAAAAATGTGCGGATATATAGTATAATTTTTATAAATGAAATAATTATAGGCGGTGAAATGTTGAGAATACTATCGGTTGGAGATGTTTGCTACGAATCGGGCTGTGATTATTTATTAAAAGCACTTCCCAAACTTAAAAAAGACAAAAGTATTGATTTTACGGTAGTAAACGGCGAAAACTCCGCAAGCTCTAACGGTATTTCACCCCAAAGTGCATCTCTTATATTGAGTGCAGGTGCAGATGTTGTTACGGGGGGAAATCACACCCTTCACCGCAAGGACTTTCGGCATTTGCTTGACGAAAACCAACGGCTTCTCCGACCCGACAATCTTCCCGATGTCGCCTACGGAAGCGGATATTGTCTTGTAGATATGGGTCACACAAGGGTTGCGGTTATCAATCTTCTCGGACAGGTGTATCTTGATATGCTGGGAGCAGAAAACCCTTTTTTAGCCGCCGATAATCTTATAGATAAAGCTGAAAACGATGGTGCAGATATTATAATTATTGATTTTCATGCAGAAGCCACCAGCGAAAAAAGAGCAATGGGCTATTACTTAGACGGACGGGTATCTGCCGTTTTCGGCACACACACCCACGTTCAGACAAACGATGCACAGATACTACCCAAAGGCACCGCATATATGACCGACCTTGGTATGACGGGACCTGTTCAAAGCATTTTAGGTGTGGATGCCGACATCATTATTGACCGTTTTAAGAATAAGGGTCAGGGCAGATTTATGCCTGCAGAGGGTGAATGTCGTTTGGAAGGTCTTATTTTTGAGGTTGACCGAAAAACAGGTAAGGCTTTATCTGCCGAAGCAATAAAATTTTAACCTATATATTGGAGTTATTCTAACGATGATAAAAAAAATCATTGCAATATGTCTTGCGACAACCCTTTTACTGCTTTCGGGTTGCGGTGGTGAAGACAACAAGCCGAACACTTCTTCTACCCCATCTTCTGATGTGCAAAACAATACTGTCAGCGAACTTCAGTTGCTTTACTGTGCAAACGACACAATGAATCCTTACAAAACAATAAGCAAGCTTAATGCCGAGCTTGCCTATCTGCTTTTCGACCCTCTTGTAAAGGTTGACAACAGTTTTGAGGAGGTGCTCGTTCTTGCCGAAAGTACGGTAACCACCGACAAGGCTTGCACGGTTACTCTGCGAGAGGCTGTATTCTCAGACTCAAGCCCTGTTACCGCCGACGATGTTGTTTATTCTTATAATCTGGCAAAGGAAAGTCAGCGTTTCTCATATCTTTTTAACTCGGTTGAAAGTGTCACTGCACCCGATGCAAAAACGGTAATATTCAACCTCAAGGTGCACGACCCTTATTTTTCAAAGCTTTTAACCTTTCCTATATTGAAAACAGGCTCTGACCAGCTTAAAAATGAAGACAATGTTGAGCTTATTCCAATAGGCTGCGGAAAATTCGTTTTTGACGAAGCCGGCACCGCTCTTATTCCTAACACTAAATATTACTCGGTTATTAAGGGAATTAAAAAAATAAATCTTATAAATGCACCCGACAGCGAATCTATGCAGCATTATGTTGAAATCGGTGCAACAGATATATATTACGCCGAAATGATAGACGACACTATCATTCGTATGAGCGGTAAAAAAACCGATGTGAACCTTAATAATCTTATTTATCTTGGAATAAACCATAACTATGCACCCCTTAAGTCGTCCGAGCTCAGATTTGCAATATCTTCTGCTATTTCAAGAAGTGCTGTTGCCACAAGCTCTTTTTTCTCGAATGCCCTGCCTGCGACAGGCTTTTTCCACCCCGCTTGGGCTGAGGTTTCGGACTATCAGACCATTGAGTCTACAGCAAATCAAAAAATATCTATTGAGAATTTGGCAAAAATAGGTTATAATAGGCTAAATGAAGATGGCTACTATGAAAATGCAAACGGAAAAGTCCTTGAGCTTACCCTACTTGTAAACAGCGACAGCTCTACAAAGCTTGCGGCGGCAAATCTTATTGCAGACCAGCTTAAAGCGGCAGGCATTAAAATTACCGTCAACCCTCTTGAAAAGGACGCCTATTTTAAATCTCTCGAAAACGGTCATTTTCAGCTTTATCTCGGTGAAATAAAGCTTTTACCCAATATGGATATACGCTCTCTCGTTTTAAACGGCGGTTCTGCTGCTTACGGCATAGTCGGAGAAACCAAGCCTGAGCCTCAAAAACAAGAAGAGCAAAGCACCGATACCACTGCTGAGCAAGAGCAGCCCTCTGCCGAGAACGACGAAATCGACCAATCAGAGTTCGACAGCGAAACCTCATATGCGGCAATAGTAAGGGGCTTTTATAACGGTAAAAACTCGGCAGTAGATGTGACCTCTTCACTTTTGGCTTCAATGCCTGTTATACCCATTGTTTACCGCAGTTCTATAGTTTTTTATTCTAACGATATAGAAGATGTTATACCTACATCAAGCTGTGACATCTTCCTTTCGATAGATAAATATAAATTCAAAAAATAATTTCCGGAGGATTTATCAATGATAGCTTACGAAACAAGACTCGGCAAGATCCACATTTCAGAAGAATATCTTCAGAAGCTGATCGGTCAGGCAGTTACCTCCTGCTTCGGCGTGGTCGGTATGGTTCCCAGCGGAAGCAAGCAGAAGATTTTTAATCTTATTTCCAAAAAAGAGGATATTAAGCAAGGTATCATTATTCGTGGAAACGCAGAAAGCATTAATATCGAGCTTCATATTATCGTTTCTTACGGAATGAATATAAACGCGATTGCTCAAAGCATCGTAAACAAGGTACAGTACACCGTCACCGAATCAACCGGAATAAAGGTTGGCAAGGTTACCGTTAAGGTTGATGGAATTAAAGAGTAATTTAGTGTATACGACACAGTTTTAAGGAGTGTTTTTATGTTTAACGGAAACATACTGCGTGATGCAATTATTTCTGCAGCAAACAATATTGCGAATAACAAAAAGGCTGTAGACGATCTTAACGTGTTCCCTGTTCCCGACGGTGACACAGGTACAAATATGTCTATGAGTATAGGCAATGCCGCCCGCGAGCTTGCCCGTGTTGAGGGTCAGTCTGTAGGCGAGGTTGCTAAAATCGCCGCTTCTGCACTGCTTCGCGGTGCAAGAGGTAATTCAGGTGTTATTACTTCCCTTTTATTCCGCGGATTTTCCAAGGGATTCAAGGGTGCAGAGGAAATCACCCCCGAAAATCTTTCTGCCGCTTTTAAAGCAGGTGTTGAAGCAGCATACAAGGCTGTTATGAAACCCACCGAGGGCACCATACTTACCGTTGCTCGTATCGCTTCGGAATATGTTGACGAGGCTGTAAGCCAAGGCAAGGATGCTCTTGAGGTATTTGAGGCCGCTATTACGGGTGCTAAGGATGCTCTCGCACAGACTCCCGAAATGCTTCCCGTGCTTAAAAAGGCAGGGGTTGTAGACGCAGGCGGACAGGGCTTTGTTGTTATCCTTGAGGGTATGTACTCGGTGCTGAAAGATGGTGTTATGATAGAGTCTAAGGATATGGTTTCTGAGGAAGCAGACGGTTCTTCTGAAGCTGCAGCAAGAAATGCCGCAGGCGAGCTTGAGGACTTCGACATCAATTTCCCCTACTGCACCGAATTTATCGTTAACCGTGCTGAAGACTGCGACAAAGAGCCTTCCGAGCTTCGTTCCTATCTTGAGTCTATCGGTGACTGCGTTGTTGTAGTTGACGACGAAGAAATAATCAAGGTTCACGTTCATACCGACCATCCCGGTAATGCTATCGAAAAGGCACTTACCTTCGGTGCTCTTGTAAAGCTTAAGATTGAAAATATGTGCGACCAGCACGAGCGTGCTAAGCACGAAGCAAATAATCGTTCTAAAAAGCCTGCACAAAATGCAGAGCGTACCGAAACCATTAAATCTGTTCCTCCCGAAAAGCCTGTGGGCTTTGTATCTGTTGCCGCAGGTGAGGGTCTTCAGGCGCTATTTACCGACCTCAGTGCGGATGTAGTTGTAAGCGGCGGTCAGACTATGAACCCCTCTACCGACGACATTCTACGTGCTATCGAGGCTACTCCTGCCGAAACAGTTTTCGTCTTCCCCAACAACAAAAACATTATTATGGCTGCAGAACAGGCTGTGCCTCTTGCAACACGTAATGTTATAGTTATTCATACCAGAACTATTCCTCAGGGCGTTACCGCAATGCTCAACTATGACCCCGATGCTTCGGATAACGATAATGCAATCGTTATGGGTAATGCAATAAACGAGGTATCTACAGGACAGATTACTTTTGCCGCAAGAGATTCCGAGTTTGACGGTAAAAAGATTAATCAGGGCGAGCTTTTAGCCCTTGATAACGGTAAAATCGTATTCACCGAAACCGACCTTGAAGCCTGTCTTTTAAAGCTTGCTAAACAACTTATCAAGCGTGACAGCGAGTTTATGACAGTATTCTACGGTGAAGATATAACCGAAGAACAGGCAGAGGCTATGAACGCCGCCCTTACCGAAAAATTCGGCGGTAAGGTAGAAATCACATTAGTAAACGGCGGTCAGCCAGTATACTACTTTATTATTTCGGTAGAATAATCGGAGGTGCCTTATGGCAACCGAACTCGACAACATCCGATATCTTACAGGTGTAGGTGAAAAACGCTCCCTGTTATTTAGCAAATTGGGCATCGACACAGTCGGCGCCCTTTTGCGTTTTTATCCCCGTTCATACGAGGATTGGAGTGTTATCACCCCGATAAAGGATGCCCGCGGTATGGGTAATGTTTGTATAAAGGCAACAGTTATATCAGAGGTTAAAGAAAGCTATATTCGAAAGAATATGGTGCTTTATAAGTTTACTGTAAAGGACGATAGTGCCCTTATGTCGGTAACCATATTTAACAATAAATATGATGCCCAAAAGGTGCATTTCGGTGAAGAACTGCTCTTTTACGGCAAGCTTAACACCGACTCTTTTTATTTTGAAATGTCTTCACCCCAGATAAGACCTGTATCAGCTAAAAAAATAAGACCCATATATCCCACCACCCAGGGACTAACCAGCTATTCAATAGAAAAAACGGTGCAAACCGCACTTACTGCTGTTTCTGTAAAGGAATTTTTACCGCAAAAAATAATAGAGCGAAACTCCCTTTGCGACAGAGAATTTGCAATAAGAAATATTCATTTCCCTGAAAATTCTTCTGCTCTTGATAGGGCACGCAAACGGTTGGTATTTGAAGAGCTATTTATGCTACAATCGGCATTGCTACTGACCAAAAACGTAAATCGGGGAAAAACTCCCTGCGTAATGGACAAGGATTATACGCAGGAGTTCTATCCTCTTTTACCCTTTAATATGACAAATGCCCAGAAACGCTGTATAAAGGAAGCCGTTCTCGATATGTCGGCAAGCAGACCTATGAGCAGACTTATTCAGGGTGACGTTGGCAGCGGAAAGACTGCAGTAGCGGCAGCCTGCTGTTTTAATGCGGTTAAAAACGGCTATCAGGCGGCAATGATGGCTCCCACCGAAATACTTGCCGAACAGCATTTTAAATCCTTTACTAGTATTTTTGAAAGTGTTGGAATAAGTGTTGCTCTTTTAACAGGCAGTCTTACAAAAAAGAAAAAAGACACCCTTAAAGGTGCACTTGAGCGAGGCGAGATAGATATTATTGTGGGGACACACGCCCTCCTTTCCGACAATGTCTTCTTTAACAACTTAGGCCTTGTTATAACCGACGAACAGCACCGTTTCGGTGTTGAACAAAGGTCTACCCTTAAAGATAAAGGAAATGCCCCACACGTACTGGTAATGTCGGCTACGCCTATTCCTCGAACGTTGGCACTTATTATGCACGGCGACCTTGATATATCTGTTATAGACGAATACCCCAAGGGACGGCAGCCTATTGAGACCTACTGCGTAGGCACGGCTCTGCACGAAAGGATATATAATTATATCAAAAAGCATATTGCCGAGGGCAGGCAGGGTTATATCGTTTGCCCCCTTGTAGAAGAGGGTGAAGAGCAAAACGGACTTATTCCTGCCGAGCAATATTACGCAGAGCTTAAAGCAGGTGTCTTCAAGGAATACCGACTGGGACTTCTTCACGGTAAAATGAAGCCAAAGGAAAAGGATGCTGTAATGCGTTCCTTTGCGGCGGGAGATATAGACCTACTTATAGCCACCACCGTTATAGAGGTTGGTATTGATGTTCCTAACTCGGCTATTATGGTTATAGAGAACGCAGAGCGTTTTGGGCTTTCACAGCTACATCAGCTTCGGGGTCGCATAGGCAGAGGTGGATATAAGTCTACCTGTATTCTGGTTTCCGACTCTAAGTCAGCAAAGGATACCCGTCTTAAAATAATGTGCGACACTATGGATGGCTTTCTTATAGCAGACAAGGATCTTGCCCTCAGGGGACCAGGTGACTTTTTAGGCAACCGTCAGCACGGTTTGCCCGAGCTCCATATAGCCGACCTTGAAACCGACCTGAATGTTTTACGCAGTGCGGGGGCTCAGGCAAAGGAACTTATAGAGAGCGACCCTCTGCTTAAATCAAGCGATAACTCTGCCTTAAAGTCACAGGTTGAGCAATTACTTACAAAAATGAAAACAAATTAAAAAAATTAATGCAATTAAACTTAAAATGTGATACAATAGCTTGTAATTTGTTTTTTGGAGTTAGTTAATGGATTTATTACACGTATTGTTCCACTCTTTAGAGCATCCCCTTTTAGAAACTCTTAAGATGGCACCCATTCTCTTTTTAGCCTATCTTTTTATGGAATGGCTTGAGCACACAGGAAGCTCAAAGCTAATCGGCTTTGTAAATAAAACCCGTAGATTCGGACCGATCATAGGTTCTGCCCTTGGGCTTATACCACAATGCGGCTTTTCGGGAGCTATTGCAGGTATGTATGCTGCAGGAACTGTCACCACAGGCACTCTGCTGGCGGTAATACTTGCCACAAGTGACGAAATGCTACCCCTTATGCTGGGTGCAAAGCTTTCAGCAGGTCTTATTATAACGGTTTTACTGCTTAAGTTTGCCGTTGGTATGGTTACAGGATTTATTGCTGATTTTATCCTTAAAAGACGTCACGCTGAAACCCACGAGCACATACACGAATTCTGCGAGCAGGAAAACTGCTCTTGCAAGGACGGAGTATGGCTTTCGGCACTGAAACACACCCTTAAAATACTTATAATAATTTATTTTGTATCTGTGTTGCTTCATTTTACCGTAGAGCTTATACCCGAAGATATTATAAAATCTGTGCTTAATTTCCCTGTGCTAAGCCAGATTGTGGCGGCTCTTGTGGGACTTATTCCCAGCTGTGCAGTATCTGTTACTATGACACAGCTCTTTATTGAAGGTGCTTTAGGTATAGGACCGCTTTTGTGCGGACTGCTTACCAACGGCGGCGTTGGACTTTTAGTTCTTTACAGAGTAAACCGAAACAGAAAGAACAACCTTATCATTACCGCAACAATATTCCTTGTGGGACTTGTGTGCGGCTCGATAGCAGGAATGTTTCTTTAACAATTCATAGTTATAAACAGTGAATCGGCAGTGATGAAACCCATCACTGCCGATTTTTATATTTATTTCTTCTTAGAAAGTTCACTTACAAATGCCGAAGCCAATATAAGTATGGCACCGATAATTGCATAGACGTCCATAGGCTGGCTGAGTATTACCGCCGAAAGGATTATAGCCACCACAGGGTCTATGTAGCTGAATATTGCCACAGTCTGTGCAGATAAGCCTTTCATAGAGCCAAAATACAAAAGATAAGCAATTCCTGTATGTACCACACCCACACAGAGCAATAAAGCTATGCAAAGCGGCGTAAATGCCGAGGCAGATATTTCCTCTGCAAAAAGAGTATATGGCAACAGGGCGGCTGTTGCGGCAGCAAGCTGAACTGCTGTTTTATTGTGGGCAGATATTTCTCCCAGCTTTTTATTAAGAATAATTACAGTCGCATAAAGTGCGGCAGCGGCAAGTCCGAAAAATATTCCTAAAAGCTCGTTATGTGTTCCGCTTTCTTCTCCTACTACTCCCGATACAAAAACCATTCCAACAATCGCAGTAGCTATACAACCAAGCTTTTTTACCGTAAGCTTTTCCTTAAGAGCTAACGGAGATATAAGCATCACAAAAACAGGTGCCATATAATAGCAAAGAGTTGCCTTTGCAACCGTTGTATGACGATATGCTTCGAAAAGGAATATCCAATTAAAACCAATAGCCCCTCCTGAAATAAGAAGTAAAACAAGGTTTGCTTTGATATCCTTAAGTGATATACGGGTTTTAGTTATCATAGCAAATGCTAACAAGCATATCGTACCGATTAACCCCCGCACAAAGGCGATGAATCCCGAACCTAAGGGAATATATTCCACAAATATGCCTATTGTGCCAAAGATAATCATTGAGCTGACAAGCTTTAATTTAGAAAACAGAAGATCATTCATCGCGGGTGTCCTCGGTTATTTCTAACTCGTCAGGCAAGGCTGAAAGAACAACCGCTTCTTCCAGCTCCTGTGCTTCGTGGGTTGCCCAAATTTCTAAAAGCTCCTCCCCCTCGGGATATTCGGTAACAGGAGTATGCTTTCTTCGGTAAACAAAAATTATTAAGGTATATACCGCCAAAAGCACGAAAGCCGAGCCTGAAACAACCACACCAAGCAAAAGCCCAGGTGTTTTGTAAGTGAAGACTATTTCAGAGCTTCCCTTTCCTACGGGAACTGCCATAAATCCGACATTATCCTTTTCAACAGGAACTTCTTTGCCGTTTACGGTTGCACCCCAGCCCTTGTCATACGGCACAGAGAAAAATACCAAGGTTTCCTTTTCCCTTTCAACGGTTGCCGTAAAGCTGTTTTTACCAGTTGTAAAAGTGGTTGCGGCAGTAGCATTTCTACGGGCAGCATCCTCGGCAAAATCAGAATAGCCTGTTGCGGAAGGGTTTCCATCATCATAATACTCGGTTAGATTCTGGAACATATATCCGTATTTGTTTATCTGATTTTCATCAAGCAATATGGCACGCATCATCATATTCGCACGCTCACGATTGCCCATACTCTCGCACTGAGAGTATGTCATATAAGCATCGTATGAAAATCCGTAACCCACAAAATTTGTGTTTTCGTAAACATCAAATCCATTAGCATTATAAATGTACTGATAACCCGGCATTTCGGTAGTGCCGTGCTCGTCGGCAAAGCTATCTTCGCCGTTTTGATTGATAACATATCTTACCGAAAGCAGTGAGCGTATTGAGTAAAGGTCGGTATTAGGTCGGCTTGCAACATCACGGTTTTCGCCGATAAACTCGTAAAACTCCATAATAGATACAGGCACAATAGAATGGAATGCGTTTATACTTGAGTATCCGAGGAACATTGCAGAGTTATCCATACAGTCGTAGGTATCTATACGGAATGTATCGGGTTCTCCCTCCAAATTAAGCTCACCCTCTATAAGGCGGTCTACCACCACCTCATGGGTATAGGAATGGGATTTTCCGCTGGCGACAAAAAAGTTTGCATAGCCTACCGCAAAAACGGTTACGCATATTATGGCATTCTGCAAAAACTTGTTGAAATCCCTCTTTTTCATATTAAGAAGAAGCCTCAGCACCGCAAGACCGCCTATAGCAATAGCACAGGTTACCCAGAATCGTGCAATATACATTATATTATCAGGCTCGGTATAAAGTCCTATAAGTATTCCGTCCTCTGTGGTTTGAGGGAAGAAACCGATAACGATGGTTATAAGCAGAGTTATAAACGCTACCTGCTTAAAGCCTTTGTCCCAACAAAGCTCGCGGTCTTCTACCGCTACTGCGGTAGCAAGTGCCATCATAAGAACAGGCATAAAGAACCAACGCACATAATATGAATCGTTAAACAGATAGAAAGCAGAATTAAGCACTGGAACAAATGCCATAACGGCACAGGTGATGATTATCCGTTTAAGCCAACTACCTTTTTTTGCGGCACAATAAACAAAAACACCCACCATACTGAATACAGGCATCCAAGCACCGAGGGAAGACCACTTAACATCTGCCTCGGGGAACATTACGGGACGGGCAGGAAGGTCGGGCGGGAAGAAAAACACCTCAAATACATTTGCATATATACTTTCCTTTCCGAAAAGTATGGAATTCCAGCCTAAATCTATTTCACCGACTCTGGAATTTCCCGCAATAGCGAGATAGGATGGCCAAAGGATAACAAAAGCAAGAAGTATGCCCAAAATCGCTTCAAAAAAGACTGCAAACATCTGTGATCTGCTAAGTTTTATTGCTTTGCTTATCAGACGAATGACGAAATATATAATTCCGAAAACCAACATTCCCACAAAAAAGAAATAGTTGACTATAGCACAAGCGGCAACGGCGAGAGCAAAAACTCCTCTGCGGTTCTCGGTGGCGAGCAGTTCGAAAGAAAGCAGCAGTATGGGGAAGAAAACTATCGCCTCGTGGAAGTGATTAAAGAAGATATTATAGACCGAAAATCCCGAAAAGGCATACAACATTGCCGCAAGCTGTGCGGTTTCAACCTTACGGGTAAAACGACGGATATAAAGAAAAGAAGTAAGGGTTGCACAACCGAATTTAAGTATTAAAAGAGGTCCCATAAAATAAGGAACCCACGAATTCGGGAAAGGCAGGGTCAGCCAAAAGAACGGGCTTGTTATAGTATAAAATGTGTAGGAGCCTATGAAATTTGCACCAAGGTCAGTAAAGAAGTTCCAACCCCACTCTCCGTTTCGTATAGCATTATGACAAAGCTGATAAAAAGGTATCTGCTGAACATTGAAATCACCGAAAAAGGTAAAATATCCTCCGTCATAGACCATATACGGAACAAAAAAACAGGCGGCACAAAGACAGGCTATACCGAATATAGCTGCCGCCCCTCCCCTGTTTTCTTTAAGCAACTGTTTTTTTGACGCTGTAAAGGACAACTTTTTATCCTCCTTAAAAAATATATTGATATTATAACATTTAATGGTATAATTATCAATATATTAAACACAAAACGGAGATATGTTATGAGTCATTTTTATGCAATGCTTTCACGAATGAAAAATATTAACCGTTGGGGGCTTATGCGAAACACAAGACCCGAAAACTTAAGCGAGCATTCCTTAGAGGTGGCTTTTATAGCCCACTGCCTTGCAGTAATAGGTAACAAAAGGTTAGGTAAATGTATCGACCCTAACAAGGTGGCGGTGGCAGCAATGTTCCACGACACCTCGGAAATAATTACGGGGGATATGCCCACACCAATTAAATACTATAACCCCGAAATAAAAGAGGCTTATAAAAAAATAGAAGCTGTCGCAGAAGACCAGCTGATTTCTATGCTGCCCGAAGATTTGAGGGGTGAATTTGAAAGCATCTATAATTCCGACCCTGAAACCACGGCATATGTCAAGGCAGCAGACAAAATATCTGCCCTTATAAAATGCATTGAAGAAATTAAAATGGGAAATATGGAGTTTAAGGATGCCGAAAGCTCTACAAGGGCAATTATAGAAAACCTCAATATGCCCGAAGTCGGTATTTTTATGGACGAATTCTTAAACAGCTTTTATCTTACCCTTGATAAACAGAGAGATTAAAAAGAGATGTGCAACGCACATCTCTTTTGTTTATATTCCTGCAAAGCCGCTGAACGCTAAGGAAAGCAGCGAAGCTATCAGTAATGTTATCGGCAGACCCTTGA
>JAZUNC010000046.1:0-2721 GCA_045603945.1 Acutalibacteraceae bacterium
AACAGTAACGCAAATACTCTCCGCAGAAGATGTTGCAAGAATGACACCCGATGAAATCAACACAGCTATAAAAGATGCTATGCAATACGACGAGTACAAATGGCAGGCTGACAACAACATCCGCATAAAAGAGACTTTCCGTGCCGAAGGACTGCACAAGGTTTTATACCAATGTCCTTGTTGCAAGACAGAATCACAGATGGACAGTCAAGGCAGTAAGCTTTTCTGCAAAGCCTGTGGTAAAATATGGGAAATGGATGAGCTTGGCAGACTTTCTGCCTTAGACGGAAACACAGAATTTTCTCATATTCCCGATTGGTTCGAGTGGGAGCGAGAGCAGGTGTGTGAGCAGGTAAGAAAGGGAGAATACTATTTCGAGGACAAGGTAGATGTTCATTCCCTGCCACGCTGTATGAAATTCGAGCATGTAGGTGAGGCGGTGCTGACCCATAGTGCCGAGGAGGGCTTTACTCTTAAAGGTCGCTACAACGGTGAGGAATACATCATAAACCGAACTCCCCAAAGTATGTACGGTGTACATATTGAATATGATTACTGCTATATCAAGCCCTTTGACTGCATTGATATTTCTACAGAAAAGGATTCTTTTTACTGCTACCCCGAAAAGCAGAATGTTGTAACTAAGCTTTCCTTTGCTACGGAAGAAATATATAAGCTTCATATGGAAAAAATAGAAAAAGAGAAAATTAAAAAATAAGAATGCGATTTCAAAAAAAATATTATATTTAAATTTCTGATTTTAAAATAGACAACAAAAGTTTGCATTATTTGCTTAAAACTCGTAATATATATTTATGACAATGTATATATCGAAAGCATTTCGCAACCATTGGTTGCAAGCAACTTCAAACCAAAGTTGATAGAAGAAATGATGAAATTTTAATATAATATTTAATATATTAGTTTTTTAGAATGTGAGTGATAATATGACAATAGGTGAAAAAATTCTAAGTCTTCGCACCGCCGCCAACATCTCTCAGGAGCAATTAGCAGAAAAGATGGAGGTTTCCCGTCAGTCGGTATCTAAATGGGAAATGGATCAGGCTCTTCCTCAGATAGACAAGGTTCTGCTTTTGTGCGAACTTTTCGGTGTATCTGCCGATGAACTTCTGCAGGACAAAATTGATATAAAGACCAAAACTTCTTTTGCTGAAAGAAAGAATAAATACTTTGGCACCGACGGTTTTCGCGGTGAAGCAAATGTAAACCTTACCTCGATGCAGGCCTATAAGATAGGAAGATTTTTAGGATGGTATTATTCCTCTCCCCTTTCGGGATGCAACCGTGCAGGATACCGCCCAAAAATTGTTATTGGTAAAGATACAAGACGTTCAAGCTATATGCTTGAATATTCAATAGTTGCAGGTATCACTGCATCGGGTGCTGATGCTTATATGCTTCACGTTACAACCACCCCCAGCGTTTCATACGTAACCCGTCAAGATGAGTTTGACTGCGGAATTATGATTACCGCATCTCACAACCCTTTTTATGATAACGGAATTAAGGTTATTAACCGCTATGGTGAAAAGCTTGACGACAAGACCACCCTACTTATAGAGGCCTATATAGACGGGGATATGGATGCTCTTGGGGTTTCAGCTGATGATCTTCCCCTTGCAACTAAAGAACGAATTGGCTGTATTGTTGATTATGTTGCAGGTAGAAATCGTTATGTTGCTTATCTTATCTCCATAGCATCAAATTCCTACAAAAATCTTCGTATTGGTCTTGACTGTGCAAACGGAGCATCCTGGAATATTGCTAACTCGGTTTTCAGCGCACTGGGTGCAAAAACCTACGTTATCGGTAACGAACCTGACGGACTTAACGTTAATACCGATTGTGGCTCTACACATATGGAAAAGCTTTGTGCTTTAGTACGCGAACAGCATCTTGATGTGGGCTTTGCCTTTGATGGCGATGCCGACCGCTGTATAGCCGTAGATGAAAACGGAAATATTGTCGACGGTGACGGAATTATGTATATTTTAGGCAAGCGTCTAAAAAGCAGAGGCATGCTTAACGGTAATACTGTTGTTGCTACAATTATGTCAAATAGTGGTCTTTTCTCCAGTTTAGAGGAAGCAGGCATCGGTTGTGCACAAACCACCGTTGGTGATCGTTTTGTATATGAATGTATGCAGGAAAACGATTACTCATTAGGCGGAGAACAGTCCGGTCATATAATCCTTAAAAAGTATGCTACAACGGGCGACGGAATTCTAACCGCACTGATGATGACAGAGGAGCTTTGCGACTCTAAATCCACCCTATCTAAGCTTGCAGAACCCCTTAAAGTTTATCCTCAATATATGCAGAATATCCGCGTTAAGGATAAAGATGCTGTTTTTGCTGATGAGAAGGTTCAGTCGGCACTTGATGAGGTTAATACTCTTATTGGCGGCGAAGGAAGAGCCCTGCTTAGAAAGAGCGGCACCGAGCCTGTGATTCGCATTATGATTGAGTCCACAACCGAAGAAAAATGCAAAGAATATGCCGAAATGATTGCAAAGCCGATAATTGATGGCGGACATAAAGTCGATTAATAATTTATAAACCCCCGAGTTTTACTCGGGGGTTTATTGTTATGCCAATTTTCCTTTTACTACCTTATAGGTTTTGCCGTTGTATTTTACATTTCCTGTATAAGTGAAATCAACACGACCGCCCTTTACATAGTACCATGTTCCGTTGTAT
>JAZUNC010000047.1:0-3354 GCA_045603945.1 Acutalibacteraceae bacterium
CGACACGTCAAGGAAAAAAGAAGCGGCAAAAGCACCTAAGGCGATACCTAAGGTAAGTGCATCCTTGATACCCGACTTAATAAGCTTTAAAATAGCTTGGATTATAAGGGCGCAAACCGCAACGCCTATTCCCGCAAATGCACTTCGTGCAATTTCGTTGCCTGCAATAAGCTGAAGCACAAAGGCGTGGAGGGTAATTATTATTACCGATGGAGTAATAACCCCTAAGGTGGCAAAAATACCGCCTAAAATTTTCTTCCTCTTAAAGCCGATAAAGGTGGCGGTGTTTACTGCGATTATTCCGGGAGTGCACTGACCTACTGCAAAGTAGTCCATAATCTCTTCCATAGTAACGTAACCGCGTTTGGTAACAAGCTCTCGCTCAAGCATAGGAAGCATTGCATATCCTCCGCCGAAGGTCATAATTCCAATCTTAAAAAACAGTCCGAAAAGGGTTAAAAGCTCTTTCATCATTTCTCCTCGTAAATATCCTTGATATAGGCCTTGCCGTCCGATACGTTAAAGGCAATCTCCAAACCCGAATAGCTCATTTTGTATACTCTTTCGGGGTCGTTTTGGTAGGCAGGTCTTGGGTCTTGCGAAATAATGTCTTTGATGCCGTCTATGACCTCAGCATCAAAACCGTGGGTAATTTGGTCATTTATTACAACCTCAAGCGTAGCCTTTGGTCTTCCCGAAAGGAAGCCCTCGGAAGCCTCAGGCTTGCAGTCGGCATAGGGGATATATGGCTTTATGTCATATATTGGTGTACCGTCCATAAGGTCAGCTCCCGTTATGTGTAGAACAGGACCGAGCTTTTGGTCAAACTCAATCCTGTCAAGCCTTACACAGGAAAGTCCTAACGGATTAGGTCTAAAAGGAGAGCGGGTTGCAAAAACACCTGTCCTTTTGTTGCCTCCTAACCTCGGAGGACGAACTGTGGGCGACCAATCCTCCCTCACAGCTTCGCTGAACATCCATATAAGCCATATGTGTGAAAATCCTTCTAAATCGCGGAAGGCTTCGGGAATTCTGTATTCAGGCTCGAAAACGATTTGCGATTTTACCGAGTCGCACAAACCGCTCTGCCTCGGAATTCCGAATTTGGCAGAAAATCCGTTTTTGATTTCTGCAATCTTTTTAACATTAAAACTATCGTACATCCAAACACGACCTAAACATATTATGTCAATTATAGTATATATTTCTCACCTGTAAATTGCAATAATAATTTCATTTGTAGTGTAGATTATTATAGAAAAATATATTATTTATATTAAAACACAATAACGTTAAATAAAAATCTCGATAACCGAAACAGGTCATCGAGATTTATGCTATTTAATAAGCTCTTCGATTTTCGACTTAGGAATAACCCCAACACTGCGGTTTACTTCCTTGCCGTTCTTGACAACAACAAGTGTAGGTATACTGGAAACTCCGTATGCTTGTGCAAGCTCAGGTGCATCATCCACGTTTACCTTTCCAACCGTAATGCTGCCGTTCTCTTCGGCAACCTCATCTACAATGGGCGAAAGCATCATACAGGGACCGCACCAGTCTGCCCAAAAATCAAGCAGAACGGTCTGCTCTGCACCTAAAACCTCTTCTTCAAAATTAGCTGCAGTAATGTTTATAAGTGCCATATATTTTCTCTCCTTAATCTTTTGATTTATAATATAGCAGGCAGTGGCAATAGCCTTCAAAATCAGGATCGGCAATCTGGTCGCGAAACTCCTTGCACATACATTTGTTATCCTCTGTGATTTCAAGTCTGCAGGGACAGTAGCCGCCTTTTTTCTTAAGACCCGCCTTAATTCTTTCAACAATTTCTTTATTTTCGTTAAGCTTTATTTTCAAACTATCACCTCTTTTTATAATTTTACCACATTAACAAATAAATTACAATCTGTTTATTGTTTTTTGTATGCATTATAAAATTGTTAATAATATTGTAAAAAAATGTTGATTTGTTGTTAATAATGTGATATACTCGTCACGTTGTGTTTCTATATGCAACACTCTGGAGAGTCCCATTTAGCCAAAATGGGCGCCGAAGGTGTACGGAAGAAAGCTTCCAATCTCTCAGGCAAAAGGACAGGGAATAAAAACTTGTGCTTATACTCTCTAAGGTCAAAACAAAAAGTTTTGGCTTTTTTATTTTTTAAAGAAGGAGTAAAGTAAAATGGCAAAATTTGAAGAGATCTTAGTTAAGATCGACGACTTTGTGTGGGGAATACCTCTTATTGTCCTCATACTTGTAGCAGGTATTTTTCTTACCTGCCGTGTAAAGCTTTTGCAGGTCTTCCACCTGCCTAAGGCACTTAAGTTTATGTTTAAGAACGAAGAAGACGGTGTAGGAGAGGTTTCCTCTTTCGGAGCACTTTGTACCGCCCTTTCGGCTACTATCGGTACAGGTAACATCGTAGGTGTTGCAACCGCTATCGTTGCAGGTGGACCTGGTGCCCTTTTCTGGATGATAGTTGCGGCATTCTTTGGTATGGCTACCAAGTATGCAGAGGGTCTTCTCGCTGTTAAGTACCGTAGCATTGACGAAAAAGGTCATGCTCTCGGCGGACCTTTCTATTACATAGAAAAAGGTATGGGCAAGAATTGGAAATGGCTTGCTGTCCTTTTTGCCTTTTTCGGCGTCTGTGTTGGACTTTTTGGTATAGGAACCTTTACTCAGGTTCAGGGTGTTACCAATGCTGTAAAAAGCTTCTTCGACCCCGAAGGAAAAAATATTGCTTTTTCCCTTTTCGGTAACGATTATAGCTGGGCAGTAGTTATTGCGGGAATTATAATTTCTGTTTGCGTAGCACTTGTTGTTATTGGCGGAATTAAGCGTATAGCTAAGGTTTCAGAGTTTGTTGTGCCCTTTATGGCAGTTCTTTATATTGCTGTTTGCTTGTTCATAGTATTATTTAATATTAATAAGATTCCTGCAGCTGTTGTAGAAATAGTTCAAGGTGCATTTGGACTTCGTGCAGTAGCAGGCGGTGCTCTCGGTGCAATTATTGTTGCAATGCAAAAGGGTATAGCTCGCGGTATCTTCTCGAATGAGGCTGGTCTTGGCTCTGCTCCTATCGCAGCAGCGGCCGCAAAGACTAAGGAACCCGTCCGTCAGGGACTTGTTACTATGACAGGTACATTTATTGATACTATTGTGGTTTGCACCCTCACTGGTCTTACCGTTGTTATGACAGGCTCTTGGAATGTTGGTCTTGACGGTGTTGATGTTACTATGCGTGCATTCAATTACGGCTTGCCCTTCCTTCCCGAAAGCGCAACTTCATTTATGCTTATGACATGCCTTGTCTTCTTTGCCTTCACTACAATCCTCGGTTGGGACTA
>JAZUNC010000048.1:0-3941 GCA_045603945.1 Acutalibacteraceae bacterium
GGCGTAACAGGTCAGGCAGGTGCAATCCGTCACGGTCTCTCCCGTGCCCTTCTCCAGTATGATGCAGAGCTTCGTTCTGCACTCAAGAAGGCAGGATTCCTCACTCGCGACCCCAGAATGAAGGAAAGAAAGAAATACGGACTCAAGGGAGCACGTCGTGCACCTCAGTTCTCCAAGCGTTAATCATATTATCGCAATTTTACAAGCTCCGATTTTTCGGGGCTTGTTTTTTTGTGCACGACGTGCCGCCCGTCGTGGCACTTACGGCGCCCGTCCCCTTTGTCCTAACGGACATTTCCCCACACTGTGGGGAATAAACTCAGTTCAGCAAACGTTAATTTGTTTTACGTTTTTCAAAGCCTTGTGAAAACACAGGGCTTTTTCTTTTTGCTCAATCTACATAACCGAAGGGACCTTCTCTCATGAAATGGCACTTCTTTTGAAGAAATTTTGCCCGACTTAAAATAGTGTTATAAACCTTGTTATTTTCGCCCGCAATCGTTGACAGCAAAGGTTGTTTGGTGTATAATGATTATGTGTAAATGTAAATATGGGAAAGTATTTCCTTTTTAGCATAAAACCAAAATCGGGCGGGGAGAATATGAAGCTTATAAAACAACTAAAAAGCCTTTCCTTTGCGGAAACAGTGCTGTATACCTCTCTGTTTTTTGTGGGAATTTTTCATGTTTATCTTTCCTGCCTGCTTTCGGTAGTTCTTCTTATAGCCTTGTGTGCTCGTCTTATAAAAAATGGGACACTTACTCTAAGGTGGAACATGGCATTTTTTGCCATTTCGGTAATGGTGGTGGCCTATGCCGTAACCCCGCTTTGGGCAGTAGATGGCGGGGAAGCTATTTTTGGCTTTTTCAAGTTTCTGCCTCTTCCTCTTTATTATCTGTTGCTCACACAGGACGAGCAGGGGAAAGAAAAGGTGCTCATAGGACTGCCATATGTTGCCACCATACAGACGGTTATCTCGGTCTTTCTGATGTACATACCGTCACTCGCTACATATTTTTCGGTATCGGGGCGTCTCAGCGGCTTTGTACAGTATCCGAACACCTTTGCTATAATCCTTCTGGTTTCTGAGCTTCTGCTCATCACAAAGGAAAAACCTTCGATAATAGATTATATCTGCATTTCGGTTCTCCTTTTCGGAATTTTATATACAGGAAGCCGAACAGTTTTTGTTCTTGCTCTGATTTCCAATCTGGTTGCCATTTTTTCGGGTAAAAACAAGAAGCTTCGCATAACGGTAATCGGGTTTATGGCCGCAGGAATAATTCTTATCCTGCTCTATTGTCTTATAACCGACAATTTCGGTATTCTAACCCGTTATCTTAACATTTCGGTGTTTGAAAGCACCTTTGTGGGTCGTTTGCTTTACGTGCAGGACATAATGCCCACCCTTCTTTCCCACCCCTTCGGAATCGGTTATATGGGATATTATTTCATTCAGCGAAGCGTACAAACGCGTGTATATGCCATAATGTTTATACATAATGACCTGCTTCAGATAGCGGTAGATGTAGGTTGGATTCCTTGCCTTCTTCTTATTACCGCTGCAATAATGACCTTTACAAACCGAATGGTCCCATTAAGAAACAAAATAATACTTGCAACCTTGCTTATCCACTCCTGCTTTGATTTTGACCTTATGTATATTGCGGTATTTATGATACTGCTCCTGTTTTTACAGCCTAAGGAGTGGAAAGCATATACCATTAAAAAGCACACCGCTGTGGCAGTTTCTTTGGCGGCAGTTTTTAGCGGACTCAGCCTTTATTTCGGCTTTGCACAGCTTCTCACCCGATTTGAGATACACGATACCGCCGTCAAGGTCTATCCTTTAAACACCATCAGTCAGACCGAACTTATAAAGGAAGCGGTAACCCCTCTTGAAGCGGCAGAACTCGGTGAAAAAATACTCGCCAGAAACGAATATGTATCGGTGGCTTACAGTGTGGTTAGTCGATATGCCTACACAAAGGGTGATTTCGGCAAGGTGATAGAATATAAAACAAAAACCATTCAGGCGGCTCCCTTTGCCATGGGAGAATATAAAGAATATGCCAAAATGCTAATAACAGGCATAAAACTTTACAGTCAGGCAGGGGACGAGAAAAGTGCGAAAATCTGCAAGAATGAGCTTTTTGCCCTTGAAAACAAACTTCTCGCACAACGGGAAAAGGTAAGTCGGCTGGGTCGTATGATAGATCTTCAGCCAACCCTCTATTTTTCCTCCGACCTGCAAAAACAGATAGATGCACTTAAGGAGGAATGACATGAAAAGAATTTTGTCTCTTTTTTGTGCGGCGGTTATTCTTATTGTGCAGACGGGTTGCTCATCGGCAGATAAAAAGGCAGCAACCCTGCTAGATAAAGAGGGGAACACTATTGCCGTAATAACAAAACTTGATTTTTCCGACGACTGCCTTCAGGATATAAATTATCGAAGCTATGCGGAAAGCGTTGTGGATGAAGCGGTTTTGGTTTTATCGGTAAAATATGGTTGTTCCGCTGAAGAGGCAGCACAAAAACTTTTCCGTGAAGGCTTCACTCTAAAAACCGAGTTTGACCCCACAGTCTTCGGTGCCGTAAACACAATGTATGAGGGTTGTGATATGCCTACTGTAGGATGTGCGGTTTTAGGGCAAAACGGAAACGTTCTTGCAATATACAGTGCAGGGGAAGAACAGTACGGAAAGGCATCCCTCGCCCCCTACTCCACCATAAAACCGTTAGGTGTTTATGCTCCCGCTATGGAGGAGGGTCTCATCAGTTGGTCAACGGGCATTGTGGATAAACCCTACACCCAAATTATTGACGAGCGTGGAAACAAGGTAAATTGGCCCACAAACCCCAGCGGCGGATATACCCATAAAAGAACAACCCTGCTGGAGTGCATTCGTCAGTCGCTCAACACAGCCTCGGTACATACTCTTAAAAAGCTGGGGGTTAAAAAATCGATAGAATTTTTAACCGATTCTTTCGGACTGGATTTGGGACTCGAAAAAAACAAGCTTGTTTTGGAGGGTGAGGATGAGGTTATAGGAAACATCGCTCTTGGTTATCTGAATGTTGGCATTACCCCCGTCCAGCTTGCGGGTTGCTATCAGATATTTGCAAGAGAAGGAAAATATATAAAGCCCCACACAATATCAAGCATTACCGATAAAGACGGCAACGAGGTGTTTGTTCACACTGGCGAGGAAAAGCAGGTAATAGGCGACTCTACCGCCTATATTATCAACCGTCTTCTGGCAGGGGTAGTCACTTCGGGCGGAACAGGAGCTGCCGCTAAGGTAGAGGGGTGCGAACTTATAGGAAAAACCGGAACGGGAACCGAAAATTCGGGAAACTGGTTTGTCGGAGTCACCCCCGAATATAGCTGTGCAGTATGGCATGGCGGGGTTACGGGCATGGGAAATATTTCGGCAGAGCTTTTCACCGAAATTATGAAAAATATGCCAAAGCCCGAAATCACAAAATTTTCTGCACCGCAAACGGTCAGAAAGGGTGTTTATTGCAGTGATAGCGGAAAGCTCTTTTCCCCCGACTGCAACAAAATGCAAATCGGCTATTATGTGCAGGCAGACAAACCTGATGTCTGCGACGCGCACTAGTATATAAAAACATTTTTAAAGAGGTGTTTAGTATGAAAATTATGAAGAAAGGACTGGCTATACTTCTGGCAACCGTAATGCTCTTTACGGTCATACCGATGGGAAGCCTGTCCGCTTTTGCCACCACCGAAGATACGGATGGCACACTCGTTTTAAATGAGCCTTACACCGTAACTTTGGATGGCAATGGTACAGCTATGTTAAGCTTTACCCCTGAAACGAACGGTTGGTATAAGTTCTATTCCACCCGTGATGTAGGAGGTGACGCAGACCCGCAAGCCTGGCTTTACGACAGCAAGTCGGATCGTAGCCATG
>JAZUNC010000049.1:0-3439 GCA_045603945.1 Acutalibacteraceae bacterium
TAAGCTGCTTGCCGAGCGTTGCGGAGTAACAATAACCGAATCACAACAGGATGATTCGCTGCACAATCTGAAAAATACGGTGCTTGAAATTAATCGTGAAACTGCAAGGTTTTATTACTCGAATCTTTTTAAGCCCGAGGGTAAATGGGCAATGGATTATTATTTATCCCGTGGTCTTACCCCTGCAACCGTTAAGGCTTTTGGTTTAGGGGTTGCACTTGATGGGTGGGATACATTATTAAAGCATCTTAAAGCAAAAGGCTTTAAGGTTGAAGATATGTTGCAGGCAGATGTAGTAAGCAAAAGCAACAAAGGCTCTTATTTCGACCGTTTCCGTGACCGTACGATGTTTCCTGTAATAAATGTACGCGGAAATGTTATTGCATTTAGCGGACGGCGTAGGGTTGATGATAAAACAATAGCAAAATATGTCAATACTAAAGATACGGTAGTTTATAATAAAAGCCAAAACCTGTTTGCTCTTAATTTTGCAAAAGCTCATTGCTCGGAGCAGATAATACTTGTTGAGGGTAACTTTGATACGGTGGCTCTTCATCAGGCGGGTTTTAAAAATGTTGTTGCACCGCTGGGTACAGCCTTTACAAGTGAACAGGCACAAATACTCAGCCGATACACAAAAGAGGTAGTGATTTGCTTCGACTCGGACGTGGCTGGTGAGGCTGCAGTTGAGAAAGCATTTAAAATGCTTAGCAATACAGGACTTTATGTTAAGGTTTTAAAGCTTCCTGTGGGTAAGGACCCTGACGAGTTCTTAAAAAGCAATAAGCCGTCTGATTTTGCAAAGCTTATTGAGAACGCTATACCTGAAACAGAGTATAAGCTCTTAAAGGCGGCAAACACTCTTGATCCCGACTCTGCCGAGGCTAAAATTAAATATCTTAATAATGCTGTGGAAATACTTGCTTCGAATAACGATTCCATAGCGGTAGATTTTTATCTTTCAAAGCTTGCAAAGGATTATGAAGTATCCAAAGAAACGCTGATAGCTAAAATATCACAGCTTAAAAAGGGACGAGCCATTGCCGAACGCAAACGGGAGGTTAAAAAAGTGGTAGAAAGACGCTTTGAGCGTGATGATATAAATCCCGAAAGGGTAGGCAATGAAAAGGCTATTTCAGCAGAAGAAATGATAATTTCAATTCTGCTAAAGCATCCCGATATGTATAACACTGTTAAAGATAAACTTTCCGAGGATGATTTTGTTACTCAGCTAAACAAACGAATATTTTCAGCTGTGTGTGAACATCTTAGGGGTAATGAGTTATTTTCAATCAGCGATTTAGGCGATAGGTTTTCTCCTCGCGAGGTTGGGCTTATATCAAAGCTGCTCAATTCGGAATTCATAGGAGACGCACCTAAAGCCACCTTGCTCGACTGTATATCGGTTTTAAAAAGAGAAAAATCTCTTTCGGCAAAAGCTACCGACGATGACGATTGGGCAAGCCAAATGCGTAAGATTGCAGAAAATAAAAAGGGGAATTAAAATGGAAAAGGAAAACAAAAAGGTTAAAGCAACCGAAAATACCGAGCCGGAATATAAAGATGTTTCGGATGAGGCCGAGGTCTCGTTTGACGATCTTGAGCCTGCTCCCGAAGAGCTTGGAGAGCTTTTTGAAGAGCCTCCTATTCTCGATCTTGATTTCGACGAAGAGCCCAGCGAGGACGAATTAAAGCTTGAGGAAATGAATGTCGAAAATATTGAAGAAGATGTAAGCCTTGATAATATGTCTCTCGATGATCCTGTAAAGGTGTATCTTCGTGAGATAGGCAGAGTTCCGCTTTTAAGCTCTGATGAAGAAATTAACCTTGCAATTCGTATTAACGAGGGCGATGAAAACGCAAAGCAGCGTCTTACCGAAGCGAATTTACGTCTTGTTGTAAGCATTGCAAAGAAATATGTCGGAAGAGGCATGTATTTCCTCGACCTTATTCAAGAAGGAAATGTAGGTCTTATAAAGGCTGTGGACAAGTTTGACTATACAAAGGGCTTCAAGTTCTCTACCTATGCAACGTGGTGGACCCGTCAGGCTATAACACGCGCTATTGCAGATCAGGCAAGAACAATTCGTATACCTGTTCATATGGTTGAAACTATTAACCGCCTTAAAAAGGTTCAAAGCCAGCTTCTCCACGAAAACGGTTACGAACCGACAGAAGAGCTTATAGCAGAAAAAATGAATCTTCCTGTTGAAAGAATTCGTGAAATTATGCGTGTTGCACAGGAACCCGTATCGATGGAAACACCTATCGGCCCTGAGGAGGATTCTCGTCTTATGGACTTTATTAAGGATGACGATGCATTAGCTCCCGATGAGGCAGCCCTTAAAACCATTACTAATGAAGATATTGATTCTGTGCTTAAAACCCTTACTGCAAGGGAAGAGGCGGTTATCCGTCTGCGTTTTGGACTTTATGATGGAAGATGTCATACCCTTGAAGAGGTCGGCAGTGAGTTTAACGTTACCCGTGAACGTATTCGTCAGATAGAAGCTAAGGCACTTCGCAAGCTTCGCCACCCCGTAAGAAGTAATAAGTTTAAGTATAAGTAAAGGTATAATCTAAATGAATTTCTCATATAAAACTAGTGGGACTTGCTCTGTTTCAATCAATTTTGATGTGAATGACGGAATAGTTTCAAATGTTTCCTTCATTGGCGGATGCAGCGGAAATTTGAAGGGAATAGCCGCCCTTGTTGAGGGGATGAGGGTTGAGGATGTAATAGCTCGCTTGCAGGGCATCAGATGTGGTTTTAAGCAAACCTCCTGTCCCGACCAGCTTGCACGTGCTCTTTGTAAAATTCAACAGGAAACGAGTGACATAAATGTTTGATGATTTTGACATAAAAATTGCAGGTAATCGTCCATCAGACTCGATAAAAAGAAACAATCTAAGTGCTGTTTCGGCAGATGTTCTGCCTGAAGCACAAATTTCTGCTGCAAAACAACTCGGTTCATTTATTGCCGAGAAGTTTTCTGATGCATCTAATGCGTATTCTGATGCGGTTGAGGATGCGGATGCAGATATGTTTGTTCAGCGTATACTTCTTTTGTCCTTTACCGTCACAGCAGTTTTCGAAACCGCACTTGTTAGCGAGGCTGTTGCGGGTATTGCCCAAAAAAGCTTCCTTGATACGGTAAAGAAAAACTATAAGGATATATATCAGTATACATCAGATACAGGTGCATTTACCTTTTATTATCTTGCCTTTAGACGTGGCAGCGAAACCGAAAGACGTATGGGACAAACCTTTGCTATGCTTTGCGGACATGACGGCGACCCAATATATCAGGAGCTTGGAGAGGTTCTGTTTTGTTGGTTCTCTTCAGTAGTAAAAGAGGCGGCAGACGGGTTTTCACTATCTAAATGATAACATATCACCCTTCTTTGTCATATAATGGCCGTAGGAGGGTGGTTTTTA
>JAZUNC010000050.1:0-5653 GCA_045603945.1 Acutalibacteraceae bacterium
GTCCACTGCGGCCCTAGGCCCCGGGCCCTCTTCCCTGAATTATTTCGGTGTCCGTTACTCTTTTTACTCGCGGGTCGCGCTACTCAAACGAAGTTTTACTCTTTTTCTGTGCGTAGCACCCCTGCAAAACGCAGTTTTGCCCCTGCGCAGCCCCTCGTCCCTGAATTATTTCGGTATCCGTGTAGGGGTCGGTGGTACGGCTTACGCCCAGACCCTTTTGTCACTCCGTGACATTTCCCCTATAAGGGGAATCGCCTCGACGCACCGAGATCAAGCCTTTAATTTTATCACAACATTGCGGCTGTTATAAAACCGTAAACCCACTCGGGCGGCACCGCCCCTACAACGGTTACCGTCTTTTTTTACGAGAATTTTTTCCAGGTTGAGGGGGTAAAAAGTATTAATATCGGGAAAATCTCTAATCTTCCTGCCAGCATATCAAAGCAGAGAATGAGCTTGGAAATTACAGAAAAGCCTGCAAAATTTCCCGACGGACCTACCTCGCCCAACCCCGGACCGATATTATTGAGGGTAGCGGCAACCGATGTGAAGCCTGTAACCAAATCGCATCCGTCAAGGGCGGTAACGAAAAAGGTAGAGGCAATAAATAATGCGGCATACATAATAATAAAGGAGGTGGTGCCTCGTACCGTTTCGTGGTCTACCGTCTTTCCCTCTAATTTTACCGACATAACTGCACGGGGATGGGTAATATATTTTACCTCTCGCTTGCCGTTTTTAGCAAGGAGCAAAAGCCTCGATATCTTTATTCCGCCTGCCGTACAGCCTGCACAAGCACCGCAGAACATCAGGGCGATAAGCACCGTGTGGGTAACAACGGGCCAAGTGCCGAAATCTGCCGAAGAAAAGCCCGTTGTAGTCATAATAGATGCCACTTGAAAGAAAGCGGTTCTGAAAGAAAGCTCCGTATTTTGGTATAACGAGAAAATTGCAACCGACACAGTAAGCGTGCTTGCGGCAATAATACCTAAATACCACCAAAGCTCCTCGCTTTTAAGCGACTTTAAAAAGTGTCCCGTAAGTATCAGATAAAAAACATTCAGGTTTATGCCGAAAAGGGTCATAAAAACTGCAATAACATATTGACTGTAGGGGGAATATGAGGCTAAGGAATCGTTTTTTATACCAAAGCCGCCTGTGCTGGCGGTAGTAAACGAGTGGTTAAGGGCTTCAAATAAATTCATTTCGCCGCACACCAAAAAAACAACCTCTATAGCTGTGAGCAGAATATATATTCCGTAAAGCACACGGGCGGTGTCTGCAAGGCGAGGAACTATCTTGTTTACGGTAGGCCCAGGCACCTCTGCCTTCATAAGGTGCATAAGACGGGAGGATCTGTTATCTGCCTTAGGCATAACCGCAAGAAGAAAAACAAGAACGCCCATTCCGCCTATCCACTGGGTAAAGCTACGCCAAAAGAGCAGGCTTTTTTCAAGAGTCTCTATATCCGAAAGTACCGAAGCACCTGTGGTGGTAAAGCCCGATACCGTTTCAAAAAAGGCATCTATAAATGAGGGTATAGCACCGCTGATTATAAAGGGAAGACAGCCTATCACCGACATAAGTATCCAAGACAAACCAACACAAACAAAGCCCTCCTTTGCAAGAAGCTCTTTGTTTTTCGGTGGCTTTACAGTAAGCCCAAAGCCTAAAATCAGGCAGAGAAAAATCGGTATTATAAAGGGAAAAACCGATTCTTTATATATAAGTGCACAGGTCAGGGGCAAGAGCATAAGTGCGGCGAGGGAAATAAAAATTTTCCCAAGAATAAAAAACACCATTTTATAGTTCATACAACTACTCCAATATCTCGGCAAGAGAGGTAAGAGGAGTTCCTGCCGTAATAACTATTACGCTGTCCCCTGCCTTTATTGCGGTATTACCATCGGGGATAATGACCTCTTTATTATGGCTGACACAGGCAATTATGATGTTGGGTTTAAGATTTATTTCTTTAAGGGGCTTGTCCAAAAGAGGACAGTCGGCAGGGGCGATAAATTCAATAGCTTCTGCCGCTCCTCCCAGTATTTTATATAGGGTTTGAATACTGCTTGAATCAGCATTTTCAACCGCACGAAGATAGCGGAGAATTATTGCCGCGGTGTTTTCCTTGGGGCAGACCACACTGCAATCGGTGAGCATGGATGCCACCATATCTGCAAGGGGGTCGCGGTTTACCTTGCAGGCGGTTTTTCTTACCCCCTGCTTTGCGGCATACATTGAAAGAATGATGTTCTCTTCATCTATATTTGTAAGAGCAACTGCGGCATCGAAGTTATCGAACCCCTCTTCCTTTAAAAGGTCGGTGTCGGTGCCGTCACCGCAAATTACCGATGCACCCGAAAGCTGTGCCTCAAGTGCCATTGCACGGTCGCGGTCCCGTTCGATAAGCTTTACCTTTTTACCTGCTTTAAGAAGATATTTTGCAAGATAAAAGGCTGTGCGGCTACCTCCTACGATAAGCACAGATTTTATCTTTTTCTTTTGAATTCCAAGCACCTTGAAAACTGAGGGTAAAGAGAACTTAGAGGCGGTGAAATGCACCTTATCCCCTGCTTTTATTACAAAGGAGCCTTTAGGAATAAATACCTCGCCGTCACGCTGCACCGCACATATAAGCATTGCAATATCAAGGCTTTTTCTTATATTGCGGAGCATAATACCGTTTAGCGGACTTTGCTCGCTTACGGTAATTTCGGCAAGCTCTATTCTGCCTTTTGCAAAGGTTTCTATCTTAGAAGCGGAAGGAAATTCAATTATGCGGGACAGCTCTAAGGCGGTTTCAAATTCGGGGTTTATAAGCAGGTCTATACCCAGCTTGTTTTGCATAAACAAAAGCTGTTCCGAATAATCGGTATTGCGTACCCTTGCTACCGTCCGTTTTGCACCTATTTTGCTTGCTACCATACAGCTCATAATATTAAGCTCGTCGCTTCCCGTAACTGCGATAAAGGCATCGCATTTATCCACGCCTGTCTCCTCCTGAGAGGGAAAGGCGGCACCGTTGCCGCAAAATCCTATTACGTCAACGTCGTTTACAATGCTTTCTACTATCTTTCGGTCGGTATCGATTACCGTAATATCGTGGTCTTCTTGAGAGAGCAGACCTGCAAGGTTTATGCCAACCTTGCCTCCGCCGACAATGATTATTTTCATATTTTTACCTCTGAGCTTAGTAAAGTTATGTGATAATTATACCCTAAACGGAAAAAATATTCAACAGTACAATTTTCGTTTGAATAACTAAGCCGCAGCAGGAGGGAGGTTATGGGTTTGAGAGATGGTTTCAACTATATGGACGGCGGTATTGAAAACAGGTTTCAACAGCAGTATCTCTGCATTGAGCCAACCGACCGTCAAAAGAATACCGAGCATACCGTCGGCAACGAGATGATTGGAGAACAGAATTATCATTTTTATACCGCCGAGTCACTCTTTCCCAAAAACCGACTGCCTTGGTCGCCCCAGTTGCTTTGGATATTTCATAAAACCTATGGTGTTCCCTTAAAGAACAACCTCAAATGCCTTTTCTTTGATGTGGACGAGTATCGCCGTATCCGCTACTGCTATTGGAAGTTAGTACGGGACCTTTTTTCTGATAGCTTTATGAAGCCTTTTGGTGAGAAAACACAAAATTTTACAGAAAAGGTGGTTGATGCAAGTCTTCTTCTGCTCGACACTGCCGAAAGCGAATGGTTGCACCTTACGCATAAGATTTCTAATGAGGTCACCAAGCTTCGCAGAAAAAAGGAAAAGGTTATGAATATGTTCACATCGGCTCATATACACTACCGCCTTTGCGACGACCGTATTTTACGGCGTTACGCAACCGTTGAGGCAGACCGAGTTATAATAGGTAGAAAAAAATACTCAAAGGTAATTGTTCCCCCTTGTGATTGCCTTGGTGATATTACCTGCAATCTTTTAGAGGTTTTTAAAAGAGAAGGCGGAAAAATAGTTTTTGTCGAAAGGGTTCCGAAATTTCTTGCAGGCTTTGAGTCTGACAGGTTTGAAAAGATAGCCGAGGGCTGCGAGGTGGTTTTTCTTGACAGGCTTATTTCTTCGCTTTGATACGAGAGAACAACGGTTGCTCCTGCTGCAGCTGTTTTGCTCTTAAGGTTATTATATATAATGAAGTTGTTTATGATAGGCAGATAACGGAGATTTTCATATTCTTGTCATTTTAACGATTTTGATTGGGGCTTTAGGGAGAGTAAAAAGCTTGTTTTTATGCAAAACCACCAAAAAGTCCGCAAAAATCTGCGAAAACGCTTTATGATGCCGTATTTTTCTGCGAAAAGTTTCAAAAACAAGGATTTTAGAATTTTAAAATATTACAGAAAAATCAATTTATAGTGAACAAATTTCGCCAACAATACAACATCTTGACCATAAGTTGTGGGTTTAGTTGATGTATTTTGACTATTTTGAGGGTAGCGAAGCCGATTTATAGCAAAAAAACTTTAGCAGAATTGTCCGTATCAAAAGCAGAATTGTGTATTTATTTAATGGGAAAAATAGTATATAATGATTAAGCAGAATGTTATATTATCGCCTTTTTATGCCCTTTTTTCGTTGAAAAACACAAATTTGCTTAAAAAGGACCGTGGCATTTTGCTCGCATCTGTTTTAAAGCCGCCCTTCTACTTATATATATAATAAGGTGAAAGGCTAAGCTTTGCGACAATTCACTTATTGTCTACTCAGACAGAAAATAATCAAGGGAGACAGACAAATGCGCAAGAATTTATTTAAGATCATTGCCATAGCGGCAGCGATAGCTGTGACAATGACCGCTCTTCCGTACACTGCTTTTGCCGAAGAGGCAGAAGACGTTGTTGTGCCGTCAGTCGAGGGAACATTAATTACCTCTAGTGACAAAGAGCTCACCGACTACAAAGATTATATCGCAAAGTATGAAAACGCAGCCTATGCTACCGAAGCTGACAGAGTTGTCGTTGACGGTGCCACAGGTATTTTTGCTCCTGCTAAGGATGATAAAAGTACTGCAACCGCAGAAAACGGCTATGCTGTAAAGGTAGACGGCAAGGACGAAACCAGAAATGTCCTTAAATGGGACGGAGGCAAAGGAACAGTTAGCTTTAAGGTTAATGTTCCGAAGGATGCTCTCTACAATTTCTATTTAGAGTTTCTTCCTCCCGAAACCGGCGTTAATACCGAGCTTGGTCTTCTTTTTGACGGGGCTGAAGAATTTGCCTTTGACGGTGCAGACTCTATTGAGTTCTCCCGCGATTGGGTAAATGTTTCTGACGAGTTCCGTGAAGATGCTCACGGTAACCAGCTTGCTCCCGAGCAGAAGCTCACAGGAGAGATTGTAGAGCGTTTGGCTACAGATGATACAGGCGTTGTTATTGACCCTTATCTCTTCTATCTTACCGCAGGCGAGCACACTGTTACCCTTGTAGGTCTCGGCCACGACATTATTATTTCTAAAATCGGCTTTACCGCCCCCGAGCAGACCATTTCCTATGAAGAATATTTCGACAAGAATAAGCTTCAGGAAAACGGCGATGTTAAAGAAATCGTCATCGAGGGTGAAGATGCTGTTTTAAAGAACGCTAACTCCCTTATTCCTAAGTCTACAAACGGCAACGTTGATATGACTCCTGTT